>DAONDW010000258.1:0-2535 GCA_035402785.1 Methanothrix sp.
AGGCCCGTTTCCTCTTTTGCCTCTCTCTTGCATGCTGCCTCAACAGTCTCGCCGATTTCGACAAATCCGCCCGGCAGGGCATAACAGCCGGAAAATGGCGGTCTGTCCCGTCTGATGAGCACAATTCCTCCGGCATACAGGATGACTGCATCCGAAGCGAGAAGCGGCGTTTGAATCCTGTCTCTCTCATTCATCTAGGCACAATTTAGCAGTCAGAACCAAAAGGCTTATCTACGACCTGGGCCGAAGAGATTTACGACAAAGGTCGATTATTCGCAGACCCTCCCTACCCTACATCCAATCGGCCTTTGGCTAACTTTTTCCTGCAACCTGCCCTGCACAGTGAGGAAGCTCTAATATCTTGATTTGATCATTCATTCATTCATGCCCTTTTATGTCCTGAAGATGGGCGGAAGCCTGATGGCCTCTGCTCGCGATCTGGTGCGTGCTCTCCTGGCCATGGGCAAGGACGGCTACAGCTTCCTGGTGGTCCCTGGCGGCGGCCCAATGGCCGATCTGGTGAGGGAGATCTACTCTCGCGGAGACCTGAGCGATGAGGCCGCGCACTGGATGGCAATTTTAGCTATGGAGCAGTATGCCCATTTCCTGGCAGACGGAACCGGCGCGACGCTCACGAGCGAGATCCGCCGCCCTCAGGGCGATGCCGCCAGCTTGCAGATACTCCTTGCCTACCAGGCCCTCTTGCGTGATGATAGCGGCCTTGGGCATACCTGGGACTACACCTCAGATGCTGTGGCGGCGCTGGCAGCCGCGCAGCTTTCAGCTCCCATGATCAAAGCCACTGATGTGGATGGAATATTTTTTGAAGGTGAGCTGAGGGCAGAATTGCCGGCTAAAAGCCTGCTTGATTGCGAAAGTTGCATAGATCAGGGAACCATTCGGCTACTCTTGGGTCCACTCAAAGCAATGAGCATCTGGGTGCTCAACGGAGCCGATGAAAAGCGTTTTATCGAAGCCTTGAAGAAAGGAGAAGGTGGCACTATCGTCACAGGCTGATCCAAAGCATTGGCGGCAGAAAACCGATGCATCTATGGGAAGGTTTAAACAGAGAAATGCCTCAACCTGAAAGGAGATAACATGAAGGAAGAAATGCCAGAGAAATGCATATCATGTGGCATTGCGCTGACGGGCGTTGGCGGGACCAGATTTCCCTGTCCGAGCTGCGGAACCGTGATTGCCAGATGTAACAAATGTAAAAAACAGAGCAACGTTTATACCTGCAAATCATGTGGCTTCTCAGGGCCGTGAGGTGGAATAGATGGGAGATGCCGCAGTAAGAATGAAGGTTATGCCGGAGAGCGCTGACCTCGATTTGAAAAAGCTCGCAGAGGATATCAAGAAGGTAATACCGTCCTTTGCCAGACTGCACGCCATTGAGGAGATGCCAATAGCCTTTGGATTGAAGGCATTGATCGTCGTCACCATAATGGATGACAAAGGTGGCAGAAGCCCTGACGAGATCGAGGTGGCTGTGAGCAAGGTAGCCGGTGTGGAATCGGTTGAAGTGGAAGAGGTGGGTCTCCTCTAAACCACTCTCTTATTGGGCTTGTAGATCAGTGGTAGATCGCCGCCTTCGCAAGGCGGAGGCCACGGGTTCGAATCCCGTCAAGTCCATAATCAATTCCATAAATTACTTAAGTTTGCATGCAAATTATCTTTCTATGGCAAATGTCTCTGACATAACAGCCGAAAGCACTGCTGAAAAAAGTTTGACCTCCATGCCGCAGGAAGGCTCGCGACTGAAGAGCGATGAACTGATAGATAAGAAGCTTCATGCCGCGCAGGAGATACTGGCTGAGGTCTTTGGCATCAGCGTGGCAGAAGCAGAGGAGATGATCAAGCAGAGAAGCCGGGAGAGAATGCTCTGGCCGGAGAGATTTGCTGATGATGAACGGGCTGATGATCATTTTGATGGATTTTCTGATGAATAGCCTGCTGCGAAAATGGATTTGATAGATAATAATATATCAGTGCAAAACAGATCATAGCAGAACGGAGCCACGGATAGATGGGAACTCTTGCAAAGATCATAAAGGCTGTAATTAAAGCCACCCTGCTCAATAAAACTGCAAGGTATGCGACAATAGGCGCATTCATAAAATCTGCAAAGTATCTTTTTCGGCCAGCTACGATATCAAAGATCAGATCGCTTTTCACAGGCAGATCCAATGTTTTCGCAAGCCTGATCAATGGCATAATTGAGCTGGCTTTATTGAGATCTGCAAAGAGAGCCGGTTTTTCAGGCGCGGGTGCCCTTTCTGTCCTGGCTGCCATCCTGCTGGCTATGATGAGAGGCAGGCAGACTGGCGCGGCTGCAGGAAGCAGCAGCAAGCGACAGGATAACCGGGTCATAGACCTCGATGAATACACTGTCATCGACGACAGACATTGACAGTGCATCCTGTTCCGGCATCCTGAATAGTGGGGACCTGCCGATGCTTCGACATCTCGGTCGTTACTCTCGCTGACCCGCTGTCAGCGAAATCCGCCATCTGCAGTCCCACAAGCTGATCT
>DAONDW010000259.1:0-2514 GCA_035402785.1 Methanothrix sp.
TCCATTCCCGCTTCAAGGCATTTCTCTCTGTCGCCTGCAATGGCATGAGCCGTCAGAGCCACGATTTTCGGAGCATTAGAAGGCCATCGCCTGCGTATCTCCCTTGTGGCCTCCAGGCCATCCATCTCCGGCATCTGCACGTCCATCAAGATCAGGTCATAGGATTTCTTTTCAAGTGCATCCAGAACCTCCAGGCCGTTGCCCACCTTATCTGCGCTGTATCCCAGCTTTTTGAGCATGAGCATGGCCATCCTCTGGTTGACGATATTGTCCTCCGCCAGGAGAATCGACTTTTTCTCTTTCTGCCCTGGCTGATCCCTGGAAACAGCAGTGGGCAATGCTTTAATCGCGGGTCTGCTGGCTTTTCTCGTTGGAAAAGCGAAATGAAAAGTGCTGCCTTTGCCAACAGTGCTCTCAGCCCAGATTCTGCCGCCCATCAGCTCCACGAGCCTCTTGCTTATGGCAAGCCCAAGACCATTTCCCCCATATTTTCTGGATGTAGACGCATCTGCCTGAGAGAATGGATGAAATAGCCGGCCCATAGTTTCCCTGGATATGCCGATTCCAGTGTCTTCAACAGAGATATGAATCTCCAGCTTGTCCTGTGCCGGTGCCAGATTGATAGCCTCGCACCGGACTGCTATTTTGCCGCGCTCTGTGAACTTCACAGCATTGGAGAGCAGGTTAACCAGTATCTGACGAATTCTTGCCTCGTCTCCCTCAATTGCATCCGGAATATCTCCTTTTGAGATGTATTGGAGATCGAGGCCTTTGTTCCTGGTCATGGTTGCCATGAGGGCCACTGATTCCTCGATGCACGCCTCCAGATCGAGAGGACGGCTTTCAAGTTCGATCTTTCCCCGCTCAATCCTTGAGAAGTCGAGGATGTCGTTTATGATTGAAAGAAGCGCCTCTCCGCTGTTTTTAATGGTGACAAGATATTCCCTTTGCTCCGGACTGAGGTCGGTTCTCAGGATGAGGCTTGTCATGCCTATGACTGCATTCATAGGAGTTCTGATCTCGTGGCTCATGTTTGCCAGGAAATCGGATTTGGCCCGTGCTGCTGCTTCTGCAGCGTCTCTGGCCCGCATGAGGTCCTCCTCAATGCGCTTTCTTTCGGTTATATCAAGAGCCGTTCCCATCAGTGCAGGCCTGGATTCATAATTGGTCAGAGATCCGAAGATCTGGATGTCCACGATTTCGCCTTTTTTTGTGGTTCCCTTGATTTCAAAGGATAGAGAGCCGTTTTTTCCGGAAAGCCTTTCTTTTATGAACTTATCTATTCTCTCATATTCCTCATCCGATGTCAGCTCTCTGGGACCGATATTCTGGGTCATTTCCTCAACGCCGTATCCAAATATCTCAGCAAACCTTGGATTGACATATTTGAATATTTCATCCTGAATGATATAAACGCCCACAAGGGATTTCTCTGCCAGTATCCTGAATTTGTTCTCAGATTCTTTAAGTGCGTTCTCAGTTCTTTTGCGCTCGGATATATCCAGAAAAATGCCTCTCAATCCAGTGATCAATTCCTCTTTGATTATGGGAATTGTGTAGGCAATAGCTGGAAATGTGCTGCCATCCTTTTTCACCAGACGATATTCTCCGGCCTTTGGGTTTCCCCGCATGGCCTGGTTGATGTCCTCTTTTGCCCTCTCTCTGTCTTCCTCTGCCACAACCTGAAAAATGCTCAGACCGGCCTTCAGATCATCATCGGCATAGCCGAGCGCCTGGCTTCCGAAACGATTGATGAAAACCATATTGCCATTGAGATCGAGCTCGAATGTCGTCTGAGGAAGCTGAAGCGACAGCTCACGGTATTTCTTTTCGCTTTCTTTCAGCTCTCTCTCTGTTCCTGACCTCTGCTTGATATTAACCACCGAAATGACCACGAGGCAGAGCACAATGGAGAGAAGCATTGTTGCCAGTGCCGGAAAGAGCGGTTCGCGTTCTGCGGGAATAGAAGGATTATTGTCTATGATCCTGCTATTCTGCGGCAGGGACTTATCCGGGATGGAAAAGCGGTCCAGTTGCTGCTGATCGAATTGCATTACAGGAGAAATGTTTTGAACCTCATTCAGCATCTCTCCCTTCCAGGCCCTGGCAGATAGAGAGGCAGCGCTTTCGCCCAATTTTCTCCCGGAGATGATGCTCCCACCAACAATGCCCTGGCCCATCTGGAAATCCCACAGGCCGTAGACTGGCATCCGGCTTTTGGAGCTTACCATGCCTGCCAGATTGCTGGCATTGGCTGAAAAGCCCTTCAGGTCCGGGCTGAATAGAGCGCATAGTATCGGGCTCTCGCTCTTCGAAATCACCCTGGCCATGATATCTGAAATATTGGCATCCCGTGACGTCTGAAGCACCGATAGGTTCATTTTATCCTTGAATTGAGGAATTAGCTCTGTCAATTCCTCTTTCAGTGCATTGCCAGCCACGGTATCGTCCAGCAGCACAGTAGCGCTTTTTGCATGTGGATGCAGCTTTTGCATTGCCTGCAGGGTTCCCGAT
>DAONDW010000260.1:0-2481 GCA_035402785.1 Methanothrix sp.
CGGTTGTCAGGGCAATTCAGGAGTTCGAGACGGGCTCAAAGGTTCATGTGCTCATCGACCCAAGCATTCACAAGGGCATGCCTCACCCCAGGTTCCATGGAAAGACGGCAGAGGTCGTAGGAAAGAGGGGCCGGGCCTTTGTGCTGAAGATCACAGATGGCGATGCTACAAAAACCCTGATCACATTGCCTGAACACCTGATCGCACAGAAATAAACTGCAGAGGACTGCAAACAAATCGATGATAGTTAAAAGTGTATTGCAGGAGGATCTTTTAACCCTGGCGGAGGTCAAGGAGATCCTCGACCAGATTCGGCTGAAGCGAGCCGAAGAAGAGGAACTGGGATACGAGCTACGGAGGGCTATCCGACATGCAGAGCTCTTTAGCAAGGGCACTGCCGAGGGAAGCAGGGCAATGGTAACGGAGCTGATGAAGCTGGAGAAGATGAGCCCGGAGATTGCCGTGAAGATAGCCGATATCAAGCCCATCACCAAGGACGAGCTTAGGGCGATTTACGCCAAAGAACGATTCACGTTGAGCGAAGAAGAGCTCAACAATATTCTGGATATCGTATTCAGGGGGTAAAGGCACATGCCTGAGGGGAGACCGCCAAAAAGAGAAGATGTAGCTAGGGTTCTCGATTACCTCCCCTATGGACATTCATCAGATCCCAGGGGTTTCCAGAAGCAGCCCATAGTCCAGGCTGTAGGCGAAGCCAACTTCGTCCTTATGGAGCTGACGCCTAAGGATGGCGCAGTCCCGGCAGCAGGGACCAGAGTCTACATTGGAAGCGGAAACAGGGAAGTAATAAGGCACGTCAACCGCAGGATCGAATATCCTGAGCTGTCAAACAACGCAAAGCTCGAGCTTCCCTATCAGATTCAAAACATCGTCCTGGATAACGAGGCGAGGTTTTTGCGCTACTTCAACGATGCAGGGCCCATCACCACCCGCATGCACGCACTGGAGCTCTTGCCCGGCATCGGCAAGAAGCTGATGTGGGCAGTGCTGAATGAGCGAAAGAAGGGTGCATTCAAGAGCTTTGCAGATCTCATGGAAAGGGTAAAAGGTGTACATAATCCTGAGAAGCTCATATCCAAAAGAGTCGAGGACGAGCTGATGGATGACCGGATAAAATACCGGGTCTTTACAACCTTGCCCCGTATGATGAGATAAGTAGGGCAGCAGGCGAGGCTGATGAAGCTTGGACAGCATTTTTTAGAGGACAGTGCGGTTATTTCGCGCATTGTGGACTATGCAGATCTGGGGCCAGACGACCGGGTACTGGAGATTGGACCTGGTCCCGGAAACCTGACTGCAGCTCTGGCTGCCCGGGCTGGAAAGGTCTATGCAGTGGAGATAGACTCAGATCTGGCATTTCAGCTCACTGGAAGGCATTCAAACGTTCATGTGATCAGCGCTGATGCTCTCAAAGTCGAGCTTCCCCTTTGCAACAAGATCGTTTCCAATCTGCCCTATCAGATCTCCTCTGCCATCACATACCGTCTGCTTTTGCAGCCCTTTGAAAGAGCTGTTCTCATGTACCAGTGGGAGTTCGCCAGGCGTCTGAAGGCAGAGCCAGGCAGCAAGGAATATGGCCGCCTGGCTATGACTGCAGGCTTCTTCTGCAAGGCCGAGATTTTGGAGAAGGTCTCAAAGATGGCCTTCCGGCCAGTGCCACAGGTCGATTCTGCAATAGTCAGGCTTCAACCCCGTGAGGACCGCCCTGCAGGAGATGCGTCAGACCTGATCAGGCTCGCAGAGGGGCTCTTCAATAACCGGAGAAAGAAGGTCAAAAAGGGCCTGGCAGCTCTCGGAGCAGATAGGCTGGCCCTCGCCAGTCTGAATTCAGAGTTTCTGGACAAAAGGCCTGAGGAGCTTTCTTCAGATGAGGCAGCAAGTCTGCTACCTGCAATTCCCAGAAGATCAAAGCATTGAAATACTCTGTAATTAACCCGAATGCTGATATTTCGTGTCCGATCCAAAATACAGCAGGAATATATTATTACTGGGCTTCGTCAGCCTCTTAAATGACATCAGCAGCGAGATCATTCAGCCGGTTCTTCCTCTTTTCATAGCATCGCTTGGCGGAAGCACCCTGGCAGTCGGCCTGATAGGAGGTATCAGCGATGGCCTGCCAAGCATCCTCAAGCTCCTGGCAGGCTGCTGGTCTGATCGATTGGGCAGGCGAAAGCCGCTTGTGGTGGGAGGCTACGCCCTTTCGGCTGTCGGAAAGCTTCTGCTGCCGGCTGCAGCCACCTGGATGCAGGTATTCGTCCTCAAGACCATTGAGAGGTGCGGCAAGGGAGTGCGTTCAGCTCCAAGGGATGCCATGATCTCCGAGTCAGTTGATGCTGCCAGCCGGGGCAGAGGCTTTGGACTTCACAGGGCAATGGATTCATCAGGCGCTGTCATCGGCTCGCTTTTAGCCTATCTGCTCTGGCAGGAGGGCCTGGGCTACAGCTCCATCTTCCTGGTGGC
>DAONDW010000261.1:0-2459 GCA_035402785.1 Methanothrix sp.
TCCTCTTCCTCAGGAATGTTATTAAAATCAAAAGCCATGGACTCGACCATTTCATCTAGCAGAGGGGAGATCTTATCCTTCATTTCAGGGCGCAGCTCGACCATTTTAAGAAACATCTGCATTTTGCTGCACAGGCTGATATCCTCAAGCTGCGCATTGATTCCTTCCAGACTATCGCTGATGCTGTCAAGCGTCTCGGCGATCTCCTCTAAAATCTCCTCTTTAGACATATTTTTCACACCATCCCAAATCAGTTCTTTGATACAGAAAACAAAATTAGCAGAGTCCTATAAAGATCATATCCATTGTTTCATCCAGGCTTTAGATGAACCTTGGGCTTGATGTCAACCGGACAGCGAACTGCATTTGCTTTCTTTCGAGAGCTTCGCAGCAGTGAACCGCTACGCAAATCATGACGTAATCCCTTGATCTCGGTTACGATCTCGCCTCTGGCAGCATCAATCCTGTCTGCGATTTTCTCCTGGGTCTTTGCTATTCGCTCAAGCCTTCCATCTATGCTCTCAAGCCTGCAGTCCACGCTGCCGAGGCGCGAGTTGGTCTCCTTGAAGCCGTCCTTTACGACTATAACCAGCTCTTTTAAAAAGACGGCTGCAGTGTCCAGTCGCGAATCGGTTTCCCTGTCACCGGTGATCTTGTAGAAATCATCCCATGCGCCCCGTGATGAGGTGAAACGCACCTGCATGTCATCGACCATTATGAGTGGATCAACCATTCGTATGGCCCGGCAAAACCTCTCCAGATCCGATCTCTCGCCCTCTGCCACCACATAAACCCGGCCATCCTCCAGGTTCTTGACATACCCCTTGATGTCCAGGGTCTTGGCCATGGTCACCACCCTGGATCGGTAGCCCACATGCTGCACCCTGCCTGAGACGATTGCTATGAGCTGAAGCATCGGACTCCCTTTGTTCCTTCATTTATTTAAGACAATCCAATGTGCCCTCATTTCTGCAGTTTCAGATCAGTCCAAAATAAACCGGCAGAGCCACCAGAATGGTCGGCACGCCCACCAGTGCCCAGATCGTTTTGTTGCTGTCAAAGACCTTCTTTCCATCGAGAGGTCCGAAGGGCAGCATGTTGAAGGCCGCCAGTGTCAGGTTGATGAACAGGGAAAAGTTGGCTGCCTGATAGGCAATGATGCTTCCAGGTCCAGAAAGCAAAAAGAGAAAGAAGAATATGGTCAATATGATGTTGGTCATGGGTCCGGCCAGAGATATCCAGAGGACCTCCTTTTTCATCTCTGAAGTGAGGTCCACCTGGCGGAAGGCTTCCGGCTGATAGAACTCCCGCAAAGCCTCAGACCTGCTGATCATAACTGCACCCGGAGCCGCAAACAGGAACCCCATAAAGGATGCAACAACTGCGAAAATCAGCCCGGACATGCTGGCCCGGTATTCGGCATGGTAGCCGAAGTGCTGAGCTACAAATTTGTGCGCCATCTCATGCAGCAGAAAACCAGTGCCTACACCCACAGTTATGATGAGGATTATCTCTATTCCCGGAAGGCTCCGTCCTACAATCAAAACTGAGAATGCAACGACCAGCGCCACCAGCGAAATAAATAGATCCCTCAGCTCGATCGAACTGATCTGGCCAACAACGCTCATGATGCATGATCTTGCTCCAAGACTATATCTCTTTATTGATGGCAGCAGAAAGACGGCAATAGGCGGAGAAATGGAGACGAAGCTCATTATTTGGATGATTTGGAAGATATACATGATGAAAAATATAGAAAAAAGATAACTGGCACAATTATGGATCAATTATGGATCAATTATGGATCAATGAGCCGATGATTATCAATAATACGAACAGCAGGGCCAAAAAGAGCAGCCCATGCCAGGGTTCGATCGGTCCACCCTTTCTCCTGGCCTTCGGCCTGTGTTTGAGTATTTCTTCAGTCATGTTCTCTTGCTGCTTCATTGCATCGCTTTTTTCCATAATTGTCTTCCTCCAGACTACTACCAATCAGAATACGGCTCAGTATGCGACTGAGACTGACTATTCATTCAAAATTGTTCATATCATTCAGGGGTTTTACGAGGCATAACCGGATCTAGGAAATTATGCCCCTGATCTTCTCCTTGAGCCTCAATTCATCCTGCTCGGTTTCAGGAATCTTTGCTGATATGTTGCATCTCTGAGGCATGGGGATCAGTTCATCATCGAGCAGCTCGTAATAAGCCTCATCAACATTGATTTCTCCATTCAAATATCTTTTAAGAATTGCCTTGATCCTGTCCTGTTTCGGCTTGCTGGATGCGCTCAGATTTTCCAGAGCTGTTTCTATGTGCCTGTGCATGAATTATCCATTGATTAAGTTGGTATTTATCCCCTGGGGTTGCGAAGCTGAATATGAACATCGCTCTGCAGCCTGAAGTGAAGCAGAATATGGACGATTAGACTGCGGGCGATCATGTGATGGACGGGGGACA
>DAONDW010000262.1:0-2449 GCA_035402785.1 Methanothrix sp.
TTCCCTATTATATCTTTTTTGGTCCTCTACCAGCAGCTTGGTGCTGTTCTTTCCCTATCCAGAGTTACATTCGACCAAAGAGCTTTACAAGGCTCATCTTCGCATTCGTTACCAGCTATTAAAATCTATTCCCGCCAGAAAAACCGGGTGCAAAAGCATTGCAGGCTTTGCGAGGATCATGAAATCGTGGATATTGATGCGTGTTTTAGTAGAAATTGCTGAGCTGATCCAATTGTCTCATCCATCAGCTCTATTTCCCATATCTGAGTCGTTATGCCTGAGGCCTGATGGAAAATGTTTTGGCAAATAATGGCATATACTGCTGACATGTCCAAAATCGGCTTGGTTTATCATCCCATCTATCTGCAGCATGAGACTGACGGCCATCCTGAGAAAAAAGAGCGTCTCACTGCAATACTGGACAGAATCGCCTCGGAAAAGCTGGATGTAGAGTTCATCACGCCGCAGCCCGCGACAGTGGACCAGGTAGCTTCTGTTCACGGTCGGAGATATATCGAACAGGTGGCTGCAGTCTGTCAGCATGGTGGCGGTTATCTGGATATCGATACCATCCTTTCCAGGTATTCCTATGATGCGGCACTCATGGCTGCAGGCGGGGCCATGACCGCGGTTGATGCTGTGCTCGGAGCATATGACAGCGCCTTTGCACTGGTGCGGCCACCAGGGCACCACGCCAAGACAAATCGCGGCATGGGATTTTGCATCTTTAACAATATCGCCATAGCTGCAAAGCACGCCCAGGCACGCGGTTTGAAAAAAGTGCTGATCGTGGATTGGGATGTGCATCACGGAAACGGCACCAACGACATATTTTATTCGGACCCATCCGTGCTATATTTCTCCACACACCAGTATCCCCATTATCCAGGCACGGGAAGCGCGGATGAGGTCGGAGAGGACGGCGCAGAAGGAACCAAGGTCAATGTTCCGCTCCCATCAGGCACCGGTGATGAAGGATATCTCATGGCCTACCGCGAGATCTTAAAGCCCATAGCTTTGGAATTTCAGCCAGATATAGTCCTGGTCTCAGCCGGACAGGATCCGCACAAGGACGACCCTCTGGGTGGAATGCGCCTGACCTCGGCTGGCTTTGGGGCACTGGCAGGGCTCGTCAAGGAGATAGCCAATGACTGCTGCGAGGGAAGGCTGGCCGCCTCACTGGAGGGCGGATACAACCTGATAGCACAGGCGGAGGCAGTCGTGGCCGAGATCAGGGCTTTTGGAGGTGCCGTCCCTGTTGTGAGCGGAACTGATAGAAACGTCATTCGCAGAATCGAAGAGGTAAAGCGGATCCAGAGCAAATACTGGAAATGCTTCTCACCACCGGCATGAGTCGGCTCTCAGCCTATGGGGCATCTGGCCTGATAGTATTCGCTCAAAAAGGCACGGAAGCCCTCATCCTCGATGGCCAGAAGCTCCTGGCCAGCATATATATTGTGTCCCCTCTGAATGGATGCTGAAAGATGCCTGCCCAGGGAGAGATTCGCAGTTTCCGCTTCCAGGAGGTCGCGGGCCTCGGTGTATCTGCGCTCCTCTTCCACCATGACCTTGCCCCCGGAAATGTAAGGACCTGATAGCGGCTTCTTATGAGCCGCCAGGAAGCGGGATATGTGTTCAGCCTGCCAGACAGGCGGGCCTGTGCGCAGGCAGGCCTTCGACAGCTTCCAGACCTCCATCTCAAAGAGCATGGACGCACGGTCGCCATAAGTGCAGACATCGCTTCTCAAAAGAGAAAAGCCGTTTCTCTCCAGGAGCGCCTTAACAGAGCTTTCGGCTTTTCTTAGCTGCGGATACAAAACGTCCTCGACAACATCCGGCGCAGCAAGTTCAATGAGTATGGGCATGGTCCCCCTGGCCTTCATCTGAATCTCGATCTGTTCGTCTGTGAGAGGCGTAATAGGCGGCGCAAAGAAGAAATCGATGCCTGGCTTCGCCAAAAAAAGGCGCGCTGCAGATGAAAACTGCAACATCCTGTCGAGGGTCAATGCAGCAGCCACATTTCTTCCGGCATCGACCGGGTCCACCACAACGAGAGGTTCGCAGTGCTTTACCCTGCCATGCCCTTCAGGATCAAGGAAAAAGCCAGGCCGCCAGGTCGATGCCACCTGCAGCACATCTTCAAAAGAGCCGTAAGAGAGGATGAGAAGCTCAGACAGATACCCAGAAAAGCCGCCCACACGAAGCTCGGAGCCGTAAACCTTCACGCCCTTCATGAACTGCTTTAAAAGAAGAACCTCGTCCTCTCTTCCCCTGATTCTGCTGCTCACATATCTCGTATGAAATGGCGTTCTGTCCACGGCACTTTTCAGGTGTGACGCATCATCCACCAGATAACAGGGAACCAGATCTACCTCAAAGCCATCCATCCTGGCGTGAACATATGGATGCTCAGCATATTTCTCCACATGAACAGGCGCTACAAGCCTTG
>DAONDW010000263.1:0-2439 GCA_035402785.1 Methanothrix sp.
AGAGAGCATCATCTCAGAACGCCCCTCTCTCTGCAGGACATTAAAAAGCTCAGGGCAGGAGACGTGGTATTTCTGAGCGGCATCATGTACTCAGCCAGGGACAAAGCCCATGCCCTCATGCGAAAGGAGGGTAGCCCCGTGTCCCTTGAGGGTGCAGCCCTCTACCACTGCGGCCCGATCATTGAAAATGGGCGCGTGCTCTCTGCCGGGCCCACCACCAGCGGTCGCATGGCAAGATACACAGAAGAGGTGCTGAAGAAAGGAGTGCGCGCAATCATCGGAAAGGGCGGCCTTCCCAAAGAGCCCTTTATTGGAAGAGCTGTCTATCTGGCCTACCCAGGAGGCTGTGGAGCTGCAGCCGCCAGGCAGCTCTCAGTTGCAGGCGTTTTCATGCAGGAGCTTGGCATGGCCGAGTCCATGTGGACCTTTGAGGCCAGAGAGTTCGGCCCCATGATTGTGGCTGTGGACTATGAAGGCAAAGACCTCTACGAGGAGGCAAAAAGATCTGCAAAGGGCAAAAAGAAGTCCTGAATCTGGCAGCCCAGGAGGCCCGGTTCCTGGCCGATCGCGGATATCCCTGTGATTCTGCAGTGCGCTATGTCTGCGATCATCATCGTCTGCCTGAAGAGCAGAGAAGAGTGCTCAAAAGGTGCATAGTGCCTGCAGATGCAGCCTTATCTCGAATGTCCAGGGCCATGCCATTTGAAGCGCTGTGTGAAAAGTTGGTCTATGTCGATGGCTACAATGTCCTCATCACAACAGATTGCCTGCTGTCTGGCCATCCAGTCTATCTCTGCGATGATGGATTTCTGAGGGACACGCGAGGCTTTTTTAAAAGAAGCCCTGACAGTTCGATTGCCTCAGAAGCGCTTGCTGTGGTTCTCGATCTGCTTTTCGAGGCCAGGCCCTTTTGCGTGGAGATCCTCTTCGATCAGCAGATCAGCCGCAGCGGCGAGCTTGCCAGCGAGGCCAGAATGCAGCTTTTGAAAAGACATCTGTCAGGCAGCGCGAGGTGCCTGAAAGACGTGGATCACCAGCTCAAAATCTGCGGAGGCATCGTGGCGAGCAGCGACGGAAATGTGATTGATTCCGCCGGGGCAGTTGTTGATCTTCCAGCAGAAATTGCCCGGAGAAAAGGAATATGCCCCCAAATCATCTGAACAGGCATTTTTGTCTCTACAAAAAATTCATTTCATTTAAATACAGGTTTTCCTGCCTGCTCCGGAGGCAATTGCCCTGCCACACAAAGGATGCCTCCGATTCAGACGGTCCTCAATCGTCATCTTTTTATGCACCTGTTAATTATTATACTATTGGGGTCGCAATAAACTTATGGAGTAATGGGTGAGTAGCAATGATGAAGAGAGTTCTTGCATTGGTTTTTCTGGCGGTCTTGCTCCTGAGCGGAGCTGGCAGCGCATCTCATTTCGGCTTCTTTCCGCTCTCAGAGCATACCATAGCCAAGGTGATCAGCTCAAATGGAATGCCGCTTTACAGGACTAATACGTTCACGTCTGACGATGATCAGGTTGTCTCATGGCTGCTCATCTGGCGGGACTCAGATTCACATACCGTAGAGTGGAGATGGTACTGGCCTGAGGGCAGAACCTATGCCCGGTCCTTCAGCACCATTCCGCCAATCGACGGATTTACGGGAATGTGGGCTGCGCCCGTCTGGAGCTGTCTTGATATCAAGGGAACCGACGTCGCCCGTCTTCCTGGAACCTGGAAGGTGGATGTGATTGTGGACTACAGAAAGGTGCTGACGGAGCGCTTCACAATAACAAACCCTGACGCCTGCTAGAAAGACTGATAACTGTCATCTGAGATATGGCGGCAAATCTGCAGCAAAGCTCTGCGCCTAGCCTGGCTATTCTTCATTCCAGAAGCAATATCTGCGCATCCCTGTGCGTGATTTTGGGACTGTTTGCTGCCAGTATGGGCTATCCTCTGGCAGATCCGGTCATCGCTCTTTTCATATGCGAGCGGATCCATCACAATGTTTTTGAGATCGTGAAAGACAGCTCAAAGACATTGCTCGATCGTGGTGCACCCATTGAGGGGGGCTGCGATCATTGATATCGCAAAGTCTGTTATGGGGGTCTGCACCTGTCACGCAGTGAGAATGCGGGGGATGGCAAGCGATATCTTTGTAGACATGCACATCGGAGTTGATGCTGCCCTCTCCATGGATGCTGCACACCAGTTGAGCGAAGAAATTGAGCGCGCAAAAAAAAAAAACAAATCTTCAGTGCATGAGAGACGTGGTTGTGCATCTGGAGACAAAGGACCATTGCAAGCAGCAGAAAGATGCAAAGTGAGCCTGATTGATTGAAAACTTATATTTATGTTTATATTTATGAATAGTTGATAGGTGAGCGCTGTTATGCAGGACATCACAATTAAAGTTTCAGAATCAGGAAACGCTTCAGCCCGGAC
>DAONDW010000264.1:0-2436 GCA_035402785.1 Methanothrix sp.
ACCATCCACTGAGAGCTGGAGGGACCGGCTGGGATAAAATCAGGCTCATGGCCCGGAAGTAATTGCGAATTGTGAAAAAGGCATGCGAGAGGGACCACTGTGGACGAAAGCTGATATCCTCAAAGCAAAAGCCCAAAAGCAGATGCCAAAAACAAAGGCCTAAAGCAAAAGCTAAAAACGTGTGAGGTCCTAATCTTGCATCATGAAGCCCAGGGATTTGTCCACAGATGAGTGCAAGAGTATGCTTTCCGCAGCCAGATATGGCCGGCTGGGATTGTCAAAAGACGGTCAGCCTTACATCGTTCCCATGTCCTATGTCTACATGGATGGGAGGATCTATCTTCATTCCAGCGGAAAAGGAAAGAAGGTGGAGTTTGTCACTTCAAATCCCGCGGTCTGTTTTCAGGTAGACCTGATGGAGAAAGAGCGCTGGTCGAGCGTAATCGCCACAGGCTCAGTCCGGCTTTCAGAGAGCGTGGAGGCCAAGCAGAAGATGTTTGATGCATTCATCAGCAAAGGGCAGGGGGGGCATGGTGGCCGCAAGTTCTCGCGCGAAGAGCTTGAGAGGATGCCCATGACCATCTGGGAGATTGAGATCGTGGAGCTTTCTGGCCGCGAGGGCATCTGGTAGCCGGGACGTTGGTGGTTTGATTGTCCCCTGCCGTGAAATGGACCGAAAAGTACCGGCCTGGTTCTCTCAAAAAGGTTCTTGGAAATGGCAAGGCCATTGAGGAGCTGTATGCCTGGGCCACTGCCTGGGAGAAGGGCAAGCCCATCACAGGCGCAGCCATTCTCTACGGCCCGGCAGGGACTGGCAAGACATCGGCAGCTTTAGCTCTTGTACAGGAGTTTGACTGGGACTACATCGAAATGAATGCAAGCGACGCTCGAACTGCGGGAATGATCCAGAAGATCGCAGGGCCTGCGTCGCACTCCATGACATTTTCAGGCAGGCCGAGGCTGGTCATACTCGATGAGGCCGACAATTTGCATGGCACTGCAGACAGGGGCGGGGCTGCGGCAATGCTCAAGCTTGTGCGGGAGACCGTTCAGCCTGTGCTCTTGATTGCAAATGAGTACTACGAGATCGAAAAACCATTGCGGGATGCAGCCAAGGGCATTCAGTTCCGGTCTGTGCGCTCCAGCACCATCGCTCAGGCTCTGAGGGAGATCTGCAAGGCTGAGGGCGTAGAGTGCGAGCCCGATGCTCTGATGATGATAGCCGAGCGGGCAGGAGGAGACATGCGCTCCGCCATAAACGACCTGCAGGCTGCTGCAGAAGGCCAGACGGCAGTCAGTGTCGGAGATGTGGCCACGGCTGAGAGGGATGTCAAATCCTCTATCTTCAAGGTCCTGGAGGTCATATTCAAGGGCAGCGTGGCCCAGGAGGCTCTACAGGCCTCCTATGACCTGGATGAGAGCCCTGAAGACCTCATCAACTGGATAGATGAGAATTTGCCTCTGGCCTACAAAGGAGAAGACCTCTGGCGCGGATTCGAGCATCTCGCAAGGGCGGACGTTTTTCTTGGGCGTGTGCGGCTGCGCCAGAACTATGGGCTGTGGCGCTATGCAGGATACCTCATGACAGGAGGCGTTCTCTCCGCCAAGGAGGAGCGCAGGCACGGCTACGTTGCCTTCAGGCCCCCAAGCCTCTGGAGGCGCATGGGCCAGACCAGGAAGGCCAGGGCTGTGAGGGACTCGGCTGCAAAAAAGATAGCGGCACGCTGTCACGTCTCCATGGCCTTTGCCAGAGTTGAGCTGATGGATTTTGTGGGGCTTCTTCTGGCGGACAGGAAGAAGGAAAAGGCTGCTCTTCTGGCTGCTGAGCTGGCGCTAGACGCAGATGAGATTGCGCTGCTGCTCAAGAGCAGCACAACCACCAAGAAGGTTCAGAGCATCTTTGAGGAGGCGCTCAGGATCCGGACTGCTGAGGAGTACGAGGAGATCGAGATGGGCTGGCAGGCGACAGCGCAGCACTCGCTTGGAAGCGCCAGCACGCCGGCATCTGCTAAGCCGCAGAGATCAGAGGGGCCGCTGGATGCGCTGCTGACAGAGGCCACCAGCTCCGCGAGCAGGCTTGAAGGCACTGGTTCTGGCACTGTTGCAGCAGAGATGCCGAAAGCCGGGCCTGCAGCATCCGGGCCAAAGCCTGATGAAGCCTCCGAGATAAAGCAAGCAAAACCGGACCAGCCGAAGAAGAGGGGCAGGCCGAGAAAGGCCGAGAGCGAGGCTAAGCCTGAGAAGAAAGCTGAGACGAAGGCAGCAGCCAAGAGGCAGAAGTCTCTGTTTGACTTTTAGTCTGCGAAGCAGAATCAGAGCTGAATCCTAGCAGAATCCGTCTATGTCTATCCACTGCAGCCCAATCGTTTCTCGCTTCAGCCATTTCTCCTCCTTTCTCCTGACAGGGCGAAAGCCGCAAAAATGAGATCGCCAATA
>DAONDW010000265.1:0-2434 GCA_035402785.1 Methanothrix sp.
GCCTTCACGATCTGTTCGAAGATGGGCGAGATCTCAATCATTCGCGTCCCATCCATCACATGCCGGACAAATGCCAGGGCAAATAAGGGCTCAATGCTGCTGGAGGTTCCGGCGATGATGCTGATGGTGCCTGTTGGAGCAATGGTTGTAACAGTGGCGTTTCTCATGGCCGGCCAGCCTTTAAGAGACGATTGCTCGAAGAGTGGAAAAGAGCCGCGCAGCTCTCCGAGGCGGGCTGATTCCTCTCGCGCGCTCATCGAGATGAAGCTCATGACGTCTTCAGCCAGGCGCACAGCCTCTGGAGAGCTGTAGGATATGCCCATTGAAATCAGCATCTCTGCAAAGCCCATCACGCCAAGGCCTATCTTTCGAGACATTCTCGTCGTTTTTGAAATCTCAGGAAGAGGATAGCGATTGGCATCTATCACATCATCCAGGAAGCGCACAGAGAGAGCAGCGACCTCAGAGAGCCGCTCCCAGGCCACATCTCCTTTCTTCACCATCTTTGAGAGATTGATCGACCCCAGGTTGCAGGACTCGCAGGGCAGAAGCGGTTGCTCGCCACAGGGATTGGTGGTCTCGATGCAGCCAGGAAGCGGATGAGCTGCATTGATCCTGTCGATGAAGATCATGCCCGGCTCTCCTGAACGCCAGGAGCAGCTGGCTATGCGGCTCATGATGTCTGAGGCATTCATCCTTCCTGCCGAAATGCCAGTGCGCGGGTTGATCAGGTCAATTTCCCTGCCAAGCCGCGCACAGCGCATGAATTCATCTGTAGCAGCAACTGAGAAGTTGAAGTTCTCGAATGCGTCCGGCTTCTCTTTCGCCTCGATGAACTCCAGTATGTCAGGGTGATCTGTTCGCAAAGTGGCCATGTTTGCTCCCCGGCGGCGGCCACCCTGCTTGATGACATCGGTTGCAGCATCAAATATGCGAATAAACGATACAGGCCCTGAGGCGACGCCTCCTGTTGCCCGAACAGGATCGCCTCTTGGTCGAAGCCTTGAAAAGGAAAATCCAGTGCCTCCGCCGCTCTGATGAATGAGAGCCATGTTCTTGAGAGACTCGAAGATTCCCGAAAGGCTGTCCTCCACAGGCAGGACAAAGCATGCCGAGAGCTGTCCAAGCGGCATGCCAGCGTTCATCAGCGTTGGGGAATTGGGGAGAAACATAAGCTCGCGCATCATATCAAGGAATTTGCTGCGAAATGCCCCTGCATCCTCGCCATATTTTTTCTCGGATAGCGAGACATGCTCTGCCACGCGCTCAAGCATCATCTCAGGCGTCTCTGCAATCATCCCATTCTCTTCGCGAGACAGGTACCGCCTCTGCAAAATCTCAATAGCGTTTGCCGACAGCTTCAGCGTATTTCCCTCCCGCGAAAGGAATCATCCAGGCCTGCCACATTCAGGGTATTATCCTGCATATTATGATCCAGCATATCTCAGGACAATTGTTTCATCCAGAATTGATATAAGGATACATGTTGAAATGTAATTGGTTTAATCTGCAAATCGCATTTGAAATGAGAGATTCAGCCAAAAGGTAAAAGGAAGAGGTTCACTAGAAATGAAAATTGCCATCTCAGGAAAAGGCGGCGTGGGCAAGACCACCCTGGCCGGAACCCTGGCCCGGCTCTTTGCCCGCGACGGCTACAATGTTCTTGCCATCGATGCTGACCCAAGCATGAACCTGGGCTCGGCCCTCGGAATCAAAGAGCTTCCCAAGCCCGTAACTGAGCACAAAAAGCTGGTCGAGGAGCGGGCAGGCATGCCGGGAGGCATGTTCAAGATGAATCCCAAGGTTGATGATGTCGTGCAGATGTGCGGCTGCACCGGTCCCGACAACGTGAAGCTGGTTGTCATGGGCACCATCGACTCAGGAGGCTCCGGCTGTATGTGTCCTGCCAATGCCTTTGTCAAGGCCCTCATCAGACATGTCATCGTCCGCGAAAAGGATCTGGTCATCCTGGACATGGAGGCTGGCATCGAGCACCTGGGCCGCGCAACTGCGCGTGGCGTGGATGCCATGATCGCTGTCGTGGAGCCTGGCATGAGGTCCATCGAGACTGTTGAGAGGATCATGCACCTCGGCCAGGAGATAGGCATCACCAGATACTTCGCAGTCATAAACAAGGCGGACGACCCGGGACCAGTGGCTGAGAAGATGGCCCAGATGGGCATACCGGTTCTTGGAACCATCCCCTTCGACAAATGCCTGGTGCAGGCTGACCTCGCTGGAAAGACGCCCATTGATGCCGACTGTCCGGCAGTGGCCTCCATCCGCGCCATTAAAAGCAAGCTGGAAGAGCTGTTCGAGAGCAAGGAGCAATAGAATAACAGCAGGACAGCACTTTCCATATTTATTTTTTTGATGCTTCTATTTTGCTGGATTGCGATGGACGGAGCAGGAAGACCTCACATGCCACCTCACA
>DAONDW010000266.1:0-2429 GCA_035402785.1 Methanothrix sp.
CGTCCTTTTCGTACTGTTCTTTCACAGCCGACCAGGCAGCTTCGTGAGATGCCTTTTCGCGCGCTGCATCATCGACATCCTCAAGTTCATCCCAGCAGCTATTGAAGGCCTTCATGTAAAGGGCCTTGGCGCGGCTGGGCAGATTTCGCACGCTTTTGGGCAGCTCGCTAATGTTCTCGTATGGCATCAAGTACACCTCCTGTCAATGTTTATGCTTATATGATAACCTGCCTACTATGAATTATCCTGGTTAAAAGGTTTTGGGGTCATGCTAAAAAAATGAATTGTTTTGCCCCCAATATCCCAAATAAACTCGCATTATTCACACGGAATCTCTGGAGGCAAATGTTACAGGCTTGGTGCCTGAAATGAAGTCCCGGAAGGTGTTGCCAGTTTTATCTGTTCTTTTTCATTGCCTCAAGCCTTGCCCTGGCTGCGTTTATGTCTGTGGCAGAATTGCTTTTGGCAGGAGTGACTGTGTTTCCTGTGCTTGTCTCAGAGGTCACCTGGTTGTTTCCGGCTGTGTTCGTCTCTGCGTTATTCTGAGTTGCAGTCTGGGCGGAGACGGCATTCCCACTGGCAGTCTCTGTGGTGTCCGGGCAGTTGCTGGGCGGAGCTATTGTGTCATTGACTGCTATGCTCAGGTTTCCGAGGAAGGCGGTCATCATGCTCTCGCTCATGTTCATGTCCATCAGTATCAGTGCAATGGTCTGATTGTTTGGCTGGTAGGAGATGAATATCTGATTTCCGATCTGTCCCCAGAGGGCCGGGCCTGGCACAGATTCGTTGTAATTTGCCTGGGACAGGATGGGATTATAGCCTTCCAGATAGGGCTTCAGCTCAACTGGCTCCAGCTCTTTTTCTGGTGCCTCGCAGGGATAGAGGAGGTGCAGTCCCACGCGATTTCCGTCCAGCAGCATGGACGCGGCTACCTCACGACCGCTTGTGTAGTTTCCTTCGCTCATGGATTCTGCTTCCACATTTACCTCTGGTGGAAGGCAGAAGACGAGTTTGGCGTAATCTCCCATCTCAGCTCCGGTGCAGACGTTTTTGTTCTGGGTGTTTTCCTGTGCGGCTGATGCAAACGCAGTCATGATACCGGCCATGATGCAGCATACAAATAGCGCTCTCGCCAGAGACTGCCATTTCTTCGAATAGGTCTTTGATTTCATCAAATCCACCTCATTGCATTTTATTTTACTCCCTTCTGCAATTATCTAAATATTTGGAGTGGT
This sequence comes from Methanothrix sp., assembly GCA_035402785.1. Taxonomy (GTDB): domain Archaea; phylum Halobacteriota; class Methanosarcinia; order Methanotrichales; family Methanotrichaceae; genus Methanothrix. Next base: position 1,236 of record DAONDW010000266.1, read on the forward strand.
TTATAACTCTCAAACTATTTAGCCGTTTTCCAGTGGATTCCTGTGTTGTACCGTCTCTGACGCCTGGAATTTATGTGATAAGGCCTGCAAAATGCGATCTTTATAACATATCCAATTCTGCATTCATTCGATTGGGAAATATTGCCAAATCGCTGCAATTGATCTATACTAAATCTGGCATGTCGGTAATATCTTTAAACAGTCTGTAAATTTTATGAAATATTGGTTGTGCCGCAAGTTGCAGGCCGTCTTTTTTCCATTGATTTAGCAATGATGTGTTGAATAATCAGAAATTGATCGGTCACAGTCGCGAAGGCTCCATTGCACGTCCTGGCGCAGGAATTGCCCGTTGAGGTCTATGTGATGTGACTCAGGATAACGACTGACCCCTTCCAAGCGTTTAGGCAGAGAGACCTCTGCATTCAAATCGGACATAAAAAATTATAACTCGTTTTTTATAGTTGAATATCTCGGCTGGGAAATGGATCATCGCAGTAACTTCATAAATCCATCAGTTCAGATCTATCTGCCTGCCACGTATCAATGTCCTAAAGTATATCTGCTTGATGTTTACATAAGCAGTCACACGAGAGGCGAGCAGAACGATAATAAGAAAAGGACCCGCATTACTGTTGGCCATACTGGCTCTATTAGCCCAGACCGTTAGCTCGATGGCTGTCAATGCTGCAATGGAGAATCACTCGTCGATAGATAATTTCACGATGCAGATCAATTCCTCGCCTGCTGTTTCAAAGAACCTATCTGCATCCGAAGAGAACCCAAATGGACCGAGCAAAGGACAGAGATTGGATCTCATCGGCGTCCTCAAGGATAATAGTTCATTGATCCCATACCTAATATTCACTGTAGCTCTAATTTCACTTTTTGGCACCTGGCGCTTTGTATGGTCGAAAAAGACTCATAAGAATGATCCGGATCAAACAGAGCCCGGAGAAAATGAATCGGAGTGCAGTGACCATGATACAATTCTCGACATGCCCGCATCCGATGAGCTTCCAGAGCGCGCTGACCTTCCTCCCGGCTCTCTGGTTCCTTTTCGTCCCAATGCGGTCTTCACAGGCCGCCAGGAGGACCTTCTGAATCTGGCTGAAGATCTCCTGCACTCCACTGTCCGGGCAGTGGGCCTGACCCAGGCGGCAGCGGTTGCTACCGGCTACGGTGGAATAGGCAAGA
>DAONDW010000267.1:0-2421 GCA_035402785.1 Methanothrix sp.
GTGACAGTCTTCAAAGCTTATGACGTTAGAGGTGTCTACGGCACCGAACTTACAGAGGAGCTGGTGCGCCGCGTTGGAGAATCCTTCGGGTCCTTTGCTAATGGGGGCAGCGTTTCTCTGGGCAGAGATACGCGAAAGAGCAGCCCAGTTCTGGAAAAGGCCTTTTTAGAGGGAGTCCTGACCACAGGATGTCATGTCTACAGCTATGGCATCATTCCAATAGCCGTCCTGAGCTTTCTCACCCGCAAAAATGGCCTGAAGGCTGCGGCCTATATCTCTGCATCCCATAATCCTCCAGAGTACAACGGCGTGCGTTTCCGAACCAATGATGGCTATGGCCTGCTCTACAGGGAATCCTCCATCATGAAATTCTACAGAGAAGGAGGCTTTCTCTCTGGAAAAGGCATTTCAGAAGATTGTTCTGCCGATGCTGCAATCGATGAATATTTCAATTACGTCAGCAAGTTTCTGCATTTAAAGCGCTCACTCAAAGCAGTTCTTGACATGGGCAATGGGTCGGCCTGCACCATGACATCATTTTATCGCAATTTCGGCCTGGATGGCCTGGCTATCAATACGAATGCTGACGGCGATTTTCCAGGTCGCGGCCCGGCTCCAAATGAGGTATCTCTGCAGCCCGCCTGCCAGGAGGTCCGGAGGATTCAGGCGGATTTTGGAGTTGGCTTTGATCCAGATGCGGATAGGGGAATTGTCATCGATGACCTGGGACGGGTCCTTCCTCCGGAAAAGGTGGCAATCATCATCGCTCGCAGAAGGTACAAACCTGGAGATACTGTCATCTCCGGCTTCGACTGCTCAATGATGCTGGAACGAGAGCTTCAAAAGGACGGGATCAGGGTAAAGCGGGAAAAGGTGGGAGATGTATTCGTGGCCAATCGCGTCAAGAACGAGGGCGCAGTTCTCGGTGTGGAGAGAAGCGGACACTTCTTCCTTCCCGAATTCCAGTATTCGGATGACCCATTTGTCATGAGCCTGGCCATAGCTGAGATCATATCCGGCGGAGAGAAGCTCTCTGTGCTCGCAGATGAGATCGTTGAGTATCCATACCTGCAAAAAAGCATCCGTCTCAGTGAGGATCCGTCTGCGGTCATGCTGAGGATAAAAGATGCTCTGGCGAGGATGGAGCCTGACACAACTGACGGGCTTAAGGTCACGACAGACAGCTACAGCATTCTCATCAGACCCAGCAACACCGAGCCCATCCTGAGGCTCTACATTGAAACGGCAAATAACGATATAGCCGATCTGGAGAAGAGTTATGAGAAGATCATATATCAGGCCATGAAGGCATAGATAATCTATTGACAATCTATTTAATGAGCCACATCCCTTGCATTGACCGACATGGCGAGAGCTGAAATTTGCCCCAACTATAAAAATGTCTGCGTCCTCATCCCTACCCTCAATGAAGAAGAGTCCATAGGGCCGGTGATCCGCGAATTTCTGGAGCTGGGATTTGAGAACATACTGGTGGCTGACGGCCACAGCAGCGACGGCACAGTGGCGAAAGCCAGGGCAGCCGGAGCACAGATATTCATTCAGTCAGGCAGCGGCAAGGGCCAGGCCCTAAAAGAGGTCTTCGAGGAGATACAGGAAGACTATATCCTTCTCATCGATGGCGATGGCACCTATCTTCCCTCTGAGGCTTCCTCTGTCCTGGGGCCGGTTTTAAAGGGAAAAGCCGATCATGTGGTCGGAAACCGGCTTGGCAATGTTCAGGGTGGGGCTCTAAAGCGACTGAACATGTTTGGCAACAGAATGATCAACCTCTTCTTTTCCACGATCTACAGGGTTCGCCTGACAGACATCCTCTCCGGCTACAGGGCGTTTACAAGAGAAGGCATAGTGCAACTGGACCTCTCCACTCCAGGGTTCGAGATCGAATCCGAGATCACCATTGAGAGCGTGAAGAAGGGTCTTCGCATAATCGAAGTTCCCATAACCTACAGACCACGCTCCGCAGGCACCAAGACGAAATTGCATCCATTCAGAGATGGCCTCAAGATAATTCTCACCATATTTCGCATGGCAAAGACAGCAAATCCCATGTTCTTCTTCGGCCTCATTGGCTCGTTCTTTGGCGCTCTGGGCTTTCTCATCGGGCTGTATGTGGCCCTGGACTGGCTGTACTGGAGGATAGATCATATCCCACTCACAATTCTCATTGCCATTTTGATAATCGTGGGCTTCCAGCTTTTTCTGATAGGCATTCAGGGAGACATGATGGCCTCCATGCACAGGGAGCTGATTTCTGAGCTGCACAGAAAGAAGAAATAAATAATAATAGTAGTGTGCATGCTTTGCTGCAGACTTCCTGCTTGATGAGAAGACTCGCAATTCAGTGACAGTGATCTGCGCCCTGGAGATTGTAGGTGAAGCGTGCAAAAAGGTGCCAACGGT
>DAONDW010000268.1:0-2389 GCA_035402785.1 Methanothrix sp.
TCCACAAGCCCCCTGTCTGTGAGCTTCAGCTCAGGTATCACAGGCAGACTGAGAAACGAGAGCGTCATGAATGGATCCTCAAGCTTGCAGCCAAGTTCAGTAGCAGCATCAATGCATGAAGATATGCCATCTGCCACATCCTGCATCTCCATCTCTGAGATGAGCCCGGCTATTGGCAGAGGCAGACATGCCTGGACCTTTTCCCCATCCACGACCGCAAGCCCTCCGCCCATCTGCCGGACTGCCTGGACACAGGCCAGCATCTCCCTGTCAGACGTTGCGACAGCCACGATGTTATGCGAGTCGTGCGCCACCGAGGTGGCTATTGCTCCGCGAGAAAGCCCGAAGCCCTGCACGAGTCCAAGGCCCACGTTTCCTGTGGCCCTGTGCCTCTCAACAACTGCGATCTTGAGGATGTCTCTTTCCATGTCTGAGACGACCAATCCATCTTTTTTTGCCGGTGATAGAAAGAGAGACCTGGTGATGATCTGGTGCGGCACAACTCCAATGACCCTGGCCGGCCCCTGACAGGCCCGGATCTCGAAAGAGCCCGGCCCAAGGGTCCCGACGTTCATCGACCGTCTGTCTATCGATGCGAAGGGAGCCATTCTCGCTTTGAATCTTCCGTCCTCTGCAACCACAGAGCCATCCTTGATGACTTTTGTCGCAACAGGATGCTCCAGGCAATCCAAAACTGCAATATCTGCCCTGTAGCCTGGAGCAATGGCTCCAAGATCTGTAAGCCCGAAGTACTGGGCAGCATTTTGGCTTGCAATTCGCAGGGCGATGATTGGGTCCAGCCCCTGCTTTATTGCAGCTCTGACCATGCTGTCGATGTGTCCTTCTTTAAGGATGTCTGCAGGATTTTTATCATCTGAAACGAAAATGAATCTGTGGGCGTTTTTGGCCGTGACCAGAGGCAGCAGATCGCTCAGGTTCTTGGCAGCGCTTCCCTCCCTCAACATTATGTACATTCCCATGCACAGCTTCTCTCTGGCCTCGCTGATAGTTGTGCACTCGTGGTCAGATCGGATGCCCGCCATTATGTAGGCTGCCAGATCGCGTCCTGTGAGCCCTGGTGCATGGCCGTCCACCGGCTTTCCTTTAGCCTGGGCGATCTTCTTCATGACATCAGGCTCCCTGGAGAGCACAGCCGGAAAATTCATGACCTCTCCGAGACCAAGGACTCCTTTCTCATTCCACAGCCCTGCCAGCGCCCCGGCATCCAATCGTGCCCCGGCAGTCTCCAGATCTGTCGCTGGAACCGATGACGGAAGCATTGCATAGACATTTAATGGAACGTCTCTGGACGACTCCAGAAGATAGCGAATGCCTGCCTCTCCCCAGACATTGGCGATTTCGTGAGGATCGACAATCACAGTCGTCGTTCCTAGCGGCACCACAGCTTTTGCATATTGAGGAACTGTGACCATGCTGCTCTCGATATGCAGATGGCCGTCAATGAATCCAGGAGCCAGAATGCTTCCATCCAGCTCCAGGACGTCTTTTGCGCTCGCACAGTCATAGCCCGTGATCCAGCCTTTATGAACTGCCACATCAGTCCGGCGCATCTCGCCTGAGAATAGATCTGCAACTTCAGCTCCTATAAGCAGGAGATCAACCTCAATTTCCCCGCGTGAGGCGGCAATAAGCTCATTTACAGGACCCATGAAAACCAGTGCAGCGCCATTGCCTTTCAAGCCTATTTTTACTTATCCATCGGCGACAGGGCGGACATGCCTCTGAACCTCTCCACAGCTTCTGCAATGCAGTCTGCCACATAGTCCACCTCTTCTCTGGTGTTCGAGCGGCCCATGGTGATTCTCAGAGAACCGTGACACTCCTCGGGCTTGAGTCCGAGCGAGAGGAGCACATGGGATGGCTCCAGCTTGTGAGAGGAGCAGGCAGATCCTGTGGACACTGCGATTCCTTTGCTGTCAAGATAAAGCAATAGAGACTCTCCTTCGACATAGGAGAAGCCAAAATTCAGGCTTCCTGGAAGTCTTTTCTTCATGCCTCCGTTCACCCAGGCATATTTTACCTTCTCCAGGACGAGCCTCGCCAGGCGATCCCGTAGCTGTGTCAGCCTCAGACCCTCAGCAGCCATTTCCTCTCTTGCAAGGTCAGCAGCCCTGCCAAGTCCCACAATGCCAGCCACGTTCTCGGTTCCGGATCGAAGACCCCGCTCGTGCCCGCCACCGGAGATTATGCGCTCAAGCTTTGTGCCTTTCCTGATGTAAAGGGCTCCGACGCCCTTTGGCCCGTACAGCTTGTGCCCGGATAGAGATAGAAGATCAACGCCCAGATCATTGACGTTTGTGGCAATCTTTCCGACGCTCTGCACCGCATCGGTATGCAAATAGATGTCTTTTTCCGCAGCCAGCCTGCC
>DAONDW010000269.1:0-2381 GCA_035402785.1 Methanothrix sp.
GGTATTGAACAAATCATATCCGATATGCATGGGAGGAATTCTGAGCATGAATCCAGGGAAATCAGGGGCTGATGGAATGCGAGCCGCGCGAGATGCCAGGATCTGAAGTGGGCTTTATACCGATTACGAGCTTTACCAAGCAATAAAAAATTATCCGAGTATTAAAGGAGATTTTTAATCAATCCACAAGATCTAAGTGGTACTGCAATATGCGCAAACATATGGCAGTGTCTCCACAAGAGCATGATGCCGGGGGCATAAGATCGAGCAAGGTAGTAATCTTGAAGGAGGGTGGACAAGAATCCACAAGATCATACAAGGCATTTTCATCACATCTGTCGGCTTCGAGTTCAATCCAGAATTTTTTTTGCATGTACTCTGTCTTGCACAGTACAACATCAGACAGTCGTTGCCGTCAACGAAAACTTCATCGCAAAATTACCTAAAAGAAAACGCTGAGGGTGAGATTTGAACTCACGAGGTGCGATGCACCACTGGTTTGCCCGTCGTGCCCTCCTGGTAGGGGGGCATGACCTCAAGACCAGCGCCGTAGGCCGCTTGGCTACCTCAGCTCCGGCAGCATTCTTTGCTTCATTAGCTTTTAAGCCTGACGATTCGATAATCTTAATACCCTTTGCGACCATTTCCGTCTGATGCTGATCAAAGACGTCTCCATAATAAAAGCCGGACGGCTAGAGCCGGGCCAGGACATTCTCATTGAGGAGGGCAGGATCGCCAGCGTGGGCCGCGACCTCAAGGATGAAGGCGACGACGAGCAGATCGATGGGCGGGGAAAGCTCGCAATCCCTGGACTCATCAACGCCCACACCCACCTGGCCATGACCCTTTTGCGCGGCTACGCAGACGACATGGAGCTGATGCCCTGGCTGCAGGAGAAAATCTGGCCCCTGGAGGCGAAGATCACAGACGAGGATGTCTTCTGGGGCGTCAAGCTCGGCTGCCTGGAGCTGATCCGCTTCGGCATCACCTGCTACAACGACATGTACTACTATCCTGATGTCACAGCAAAGGCCACACGCGAGATGGGGCTACGCGCCTTCGTATCAGGAGTGGTCTTTGATATGAAGCCTGAGATGCTCTCCCAGGTGGAGCCGTTCATCCGCCGCTGGAAGGACGACGATCTGATCACCCCGGCTGTTGGCCCTCATGCCGCCTACACCTGCTCAGAGGAGACGCTCTTGAAGGCGAAAGAGATCGCAGACAGGCATGACTGTATGGTCCACATCCACCTCTCGGAGACCCGCGAAGAGGTTGACGGCTTTTTGATGAGCAAGGGCAAAAGCCCGGTGGAATACCTTGACAGCCTCGGATTGCTCAATTCAAGGCTAGCTGCAGTGCATTGCGTCTGGCTTTCACCAGAGGACTGCTACCTTCTTGCAGAGAGAAAAGCCAATGTGGTAAACTGCACAGTGAGCAACCTCAAGCTGACCTCTGGAATCGCTCCCCTCAACACTCTCATGAAGGCGGATGTCAATGTCTGCCTGGGAACAGACGGGGCTTCAAGCAACAACAACCTGAGCCTCTTCGAGGACATGAAGGTTACAGCCATCGCCCAGAAGAACGCTTACCATACCCCAGCAGCCTTTCCGGCTGAGCAGGTCTGGAAGCTTGTCACAGAGAACGCATGGCAGGCCTTCAGGCTCAATATGGGCCTGCATCCCGGAGCTTTGGCCGATCTGGCTTTGATCGACCTGAAAAAGCCATGGTTCTGCCCAAAAACCAATATCATATCCCATCTGGCCTACAGCATGGCAGGCGGCGTGGACACGACCATTGTGAATGGGAAAGTCCTCATGCGTGATGGAATCATACCTGGCGAAGAGGAAATACTGGAGAAAGCCCAGGAGCGCTTCCTGCGCCTGACATCGTGATCGCTTCTCTTGCCACATAAATGGTCAGGGCTTTTTATGTCATCGGCTTAGCTTGCTCAGATGGTTTATTCCCATCGAGAATCAGCTCAAAATGAACTTTTTCCTCTTCAGACTCGCTTGCCTCATAATCGAGAACAATGTACCTTTGCCATCATCGGATTATTCTCTAAATTGACAGCAATCTCTGTGCGACCTGTGCAACCGTTAACCTTCAGACTCGCCAGGTCCGGAATACAGGTCAACAGGCCAACAGATCAAAAGATCAGTTGCCTGTACCTTGTACCCCGCAAAGTCGAACCTGGATTTGGCAGCAAGGTGAGCAGGCGCGGACTGCAGGGAATTCAAGCCTGTGAAGAGCCCGAAGGTGCTCGATGAAACAGGAAGCCCTGTCCCTTCTGGAGCAAGGAAGGAAGTCACTTATTTTCTTCTGATCCAAACGGCGATGATATTTCCGGGCTTCTCAATCCGCACGATCTCGTGGCCGGCACG
>DAONDW010000270.1:0-2375 GCA_035402785.1 Methanothrix sp.
CTGGTCTTCAGGGCCAGGAGAAATGTGGGAACTGCCACAAGGGACTTCAACTGCAAAATCTCAAGGCATCGCGGGCTGCCGGACAGGAAAATCTCAGAGAACACAAGAGCGCTCAGGATGGCCACTGGTATCATGTCCAGCCATTCGATGAACCAGTCCGGAAGCCTTCTTGAAGAGAGAAACAGTAGCGGAAGACAGCGTGGAAGGTATGTGACAAGTCCCATTCCTGCAATCAGCAAAAGATATTCTTCATCAGGCATTTTGGCAACCTCATCCGCCAGCTCTTCTTTTTCTTTTCGCATATCTCTTGAGGGCAAATCCAGCAGTTGCACCGAGAATTGAAGCCAGTATCACAATGCCGTTTCCTGGCATCATCAAAGAGAGGGCGACAGCAAGGGCACCTGAGACGAGGGCCGTCAGGGCGTAAATTCTTCCACGAAGCTGATAGGCTAAAAGGCATAAAAACATCGCAGGCAGAGCATAATCGATCCCCAGAAAATTCGAGGGAATGAACTGTCCGCCATATCCTCCCAGAATTGTGCTGACAATCCATGCGAGATTCGCAGTCTGGTTGACGACCAGAGCCTGATAGCGGCTCCATGAACCCTCTCTGAATCTGACAGCATTTACTGCAAAGCTCTCGTCAGTCACACCATAGGCAAAGGCTGACAGGAACCTGCGGCTTGCTCCATGCAGATGGACTGCAAGCGCTGAGCTCATGAGAACGTGTCTCAAATTGACGAAGAACGTGGTCAGGATTATGGAAAGCGTGGCAGCTCCGCCGCTCATCATGGCAACTGCAATGAACTGGGAGCTTCCTGCGAACACCAGAACCGACATGAGCGCAATATCTATGAGATCAAGCCCTGCCTTTTGTGCGAGAACTCCAAAGGCAAAGCCGAGTGGAAAATAGCCGATACAGATGGGCAAAGCAGCACTTATGCCATCTCTGCATCTCAAACAGCTCACCTGCCACACTTTTTGAATTATTGCATTAACAGGATGAAGGATGGCGGCTAGTACAGGCCATCCATATCTTTGAAGTCTATCCTCGCAGTCGAGTCGAGGCTTAGAGGCGTCAAGGAGATCTTCTTTTCCTGATAGACGGTCTGCACGTCAGTGCCCTTCTCGTCGCTTGTTATCAGATCTCCGTCGATCCAGTAGTACGGCCTGCCCCGCGGATCGAAACGCTTCTGAACCGCAGTCCTGAATATTTTCCTGGCGAGACGTGTGACCACGATCTCGGTATCCTCTCTGGCATCTGCCGGGACATTGAGATTGAGCAGATCCACGCCCTCAGGAAGCCCGCGCTCCAGCACCTTCGCTGCCACCCTGTGCAGGACCTTTTCTGCGACATCAAAGCTGTGCTTTGCTCCGTGGTGCATATCGAACTTGTCTCCCTGGTCGATCACCTGGATTGATGCAGCAATGGAAGCAATGCCGTAGCTTGCAGCCTCAAGAGCAGCTCCAATGGTCCCGCTGGTAGTGACTGTGTCTGTGCTGATGTTCTCGCCCACATTGATTCCGGAGACGCAGAGGTCAGGCAGCTCTCCATTCATGATTGCGAAGATGCCGATGACGACCGAATCCACAGGAGTTCCTGTGACCGCATAGGCCCGAAAGCCATTCAGATTGACCTCAGCATAGCGCAGCGGCTCAAAGACCGAGACCGAGCGTCCAACGCCGCTCTTCTGCCCGGAGGGAGCAGATACTATTATCTGGCCCAGGCCCTGCACTCCTCTTGCCGCTGCCTGCAGCCCGGAGGCATAAACGCCGTCGTCATTGCTCACCAGTATGCGATGCATGGCTTCATCCCTCAGCCGCCTTAGTTCTTAAAACATCTGCTGTACTGTTCAAGCGTCTTCCTTCAACTATAACCGGTTAAATATCGCCTGTAAAACATCACCGGCGAAATATCACCTATCAAACATCATCAGAAGCTTATCCACAATCCGGCTAAAGCTCTCGCCGGCCTCGGTCCTGTTCTGTACGAACGTCTGGCCGCTGTCGCCGAGTGTGCAGACCGATGGATCGATTGGAATGGCACCCAGGAATTGCACATCCATCTCCTCAGCCATCTTCTTTCCGCCGCCTGCTCCAAAGATGCTGATGGCTTTGCCGCAATGCGGACAGATCAGGCCCGACATATTCTCGACAATTCCCAGAACCGGCATCTTCATGGCCTTCACCATGTTAACAGCTTTCCTGGAGTCGAGCAATGCTACCTCCTGGGGCGTGGTCACGATTATCGCTCCGGCCAGCTCCGGTATGAGCTGAACCACCGAGAGCGGCTCGTCGCTCGTTCCTGGGGGCAGGTCTATCAGCAGGAAATCGAGGTCTCCCCAGTTCACATCCTGAATGAACTGCTTGATGGC
>DAONDW010000271.1:0-2369 GCA_035402785.1 Methanothrix sp.
AGCGAATCTTTTATATAGAACTTCAAACTGGTACTAAAGAAAAAGTCGGGGAGGACTATAGGTTTGGCAGGTTTGAGCGGCGTTCCCATAATCATATTGAAGGAAGGAAGCAAGCGAGAGACTGGAAAAGATGCACAGAGAAAAAACATCCAGGCAGCAAAGGCGGTAGCAGAAACCGTCCGGACAACTTTGGGGCCCAAGGGGATGGACAAAATGCTCATCTCTGGCGGGGATGCGACCATCACCAATGATGGTGCCACCATCCTGAGAGAGATGGATATTGAACACCCCGTTGCTAAAATGATCGTCGAGGTTGCCAAGGCACAGGACGATGAGATTGGAGACGGCACCACCACTGCAGTGATAATTGCAGGCAAGCTGCTCGAAAAGGCTGAGGCGCTCCTGGATCAGGATGTTCACCCCACTGTGATAGTGCAGGGATACAAGCAGGCGGCTGCCCAGGCGCAGAAGGTTCTGTCCGATATGGCAATAGATGCTTCTGGAGACGATAGCGCTCTCCTGAAGATCGCCCAGACGGCCATGCGAGGAAAGGGCATTGAGATAGCCATGGATAAGCTCTCATCGATCTCTGTGGAGGCGGCCCGTGCCGTGGCCAAATTCGAGGGCAAAGACATCGAGGAGAATATCAAGACAGTTCTGATTCCGGGCGGCAGGATCGAGGACTCTTTCATAAACTACGGCATTGTCGTCGAAAAGGAGAGGACCTCTCCGGAGATGCCAAAGAAGATCGAAAATGCCAGGATCATGCTCCTGGAGGGCACTCTTGAACTCAAGAAGCTTGACACAGATGCCAAGGTCAAAATCACAGACGCCAAGGATTTCTCCAGCTTCAAAGAGGGCGAGGAGAAGGTCATCCGATCTCAGATCGATGCCATTGCAGCCGCAGGAGCAAATGTGGTCTTCTGCGAAAAGGGAATAGGAGTTGCTGCTCAGAACTATCTGGCGAAAAAGGGAATGATGGGCATTCGCCGAACCAGCCGGGAAGACCTGAAGATGCTGGCCCTAGCCACCGGAGCCAGAATGGTGGGCGATGTCATGATAGTCACACCAAAAGACCTGGGATCTGCAGCCATAGTTGAGGAGCGCAAGATCGGAAAGGACAAGCAGATGATCTTCGTCGAAGGCTGCCAGCATGCAAAAGCAGTTTCCATAATACTACATGGAGTCTCAGAGCAGTTCCTTGATGAGATGGAGCGGGCCCTTGATGACGCGCTGAATGTGGTCCTGGATGTCATTCGCTCAGGAAAGATCGTGCCAGGCGGCGGCGCTCCAGAGATCCTGGTAGCCGAAAATCTGAGAAAGTATGCTTCAACCCTGGAGGGAAGAGAGCAGCTTGCTGTCAGGGCATTTGCAGACGCAGTCGAGTCCATACCGCTCACGCTTGCTGAGAACGCAGGCTTTGATCCGGTTGACTGCCTGGCGGCTTTGAGAGCCAAATGCGGTCAGGGCAAGAGCTTCGGGCTGAACATATCCAGCGGACAGCCTGCCGATATGCTGGCTGAGGGCGTGGTCGAGCCCCTCAAGGTCAAGACGCAGGCCATCAAATCAGCTACTGAGGCAGCCACCATGGTTTTGCGGGTGGATGATGTCATCGCTGCCAAGCAGGAAGGGCTGCAGCCAAAGCCAGGCCAGAGCCCGCACGACTACACCATGCCTCAGATGCCAATGCCTCATTACTGAGGGCCTTTTGGACCGAATGGACCGGGATAGTACCGGCCCGTTTCCTCCCTATTGATTTAAAGCAAAAAAAGACATCAGGTGATGCTTATGGCGGATGCGGATCAAAAGTTGGAAGAAAAAACGGAAAGCTCCGGCGACAGTGCAGAGGAGCTGAAGGCGCAGCTCACCTCAGCAGAGGACCTGGCCAAAGAGCGGCTTGATCTATTGATGCGATGCCGGGCGGACCTGGATAACGTCTTGAAGAGATCTGCCCGCGAAAAGGAAGAGAACATAAAATATGCCTCTGAGAAGCTCATCTGCAAGCTTCTTCCGGTGCTCGACAGCCTGAAGCAGGCTGCAAAGCACGATGAGGGCAGCCGCGTGCTCTGCATGCAACTTGAGAGCGTTTTATCAGGAGAAGGCCTCGCGCCAATTGATGCCAGGGGATTGAAGTTCGACCCTTACAGGCATGAAGCACTCTATCAGGTCGAGACCCTGGAGCAGGATGAGGGCACAGTGGTGGATGAGATACAGAAGGGCTACATCTTCAACGGCCATGTCATTCGCTTCTCAAAGGTGGCTGTGGCAAAAAGATGATAAACATAGATATTCACACAGTTGTATTAACATTCATATTCAGGAGATGAGATCTTGTCAAAAATTATCGGCATTGACCTTGGAACCAGCAA
>DAONDW010000272.1:0-2365 GCA_035402785.1 Methanothrix sp.
TGTTCAGGATCGTCGCAACATCAGGATGATCCTGGCCGCATAGCGACTCTATGATCTGCAGTGCCTGATGGTAATGCGACTTCGCATCATTCAGGCTGCCAGGCTCGCTTTCCAGACCTCCCAGAATGCTGGCTCTCAAGGCCACCTCCGGATGGACTCAATCTGTCCAGTGATTGAAGAGTTCGATCCCTCCTCAACAAAGCAGATCCCTCATTTGATTATCACCATCTATCACTACTGTATTTGAGACTCCTTAAGGGCTGATTTCAAGGCAAGAATTGCCAAATTCAAGGCATTGTGCCAAAATTCTATTTTCTGGATCTTGCCGCTATAAGGACCTTTATCTCTTAAAAAAGGTCTAAGGGATATGCCAAAAAGAAACAAGAATGGCTTGACCATTCCTGCAATTCATCATGATCAGAATGGCTGATTAATGGACTGTTCGGATAATTCAATTCAGAGGTTGATTTATGGCAAGAATATATGAAGATTTAACAAAAACCGTTGGCAATACACCTCTCGTGAGATTGAACAGGATAACGAATGGACTTGAGGCCACGGTTCTCGCAAAGCTGGAGTCCTTCAATCCCTTGAGCAGCGTCAAGGACAGGATTGGAGTGTCCATGATTGAAGCGGCAGAAAAGGCCGGTCACATAAAAGAAGACACCGTTATCCTTGAGCCAACCAGTGGCAATACAGGCATTGCTCTGGCATTTGTGAGCGCAGCCAAGGGCTACAAACTCAAGCTAGTCATGCCTGAGACGATGTCAATAGAGCGCCGTAAGCTTCTCAAGGCTCTGGGAGCGGACCTGGTGCTCACTGCCGGAAGCCTGGGAATGAAGGGAGCCGTGAGCACTGCAGAAGAGATGCTGGCCAGGGATCCACGATACTACTACATACCACAGCAGTTCAGAAATCCTTTCAATCCAGAAATTCACCGCAGGAGCACTGCAGAGGAGATCTGGAATGATACAGACGGCAGGGTCGATATTGTCGTGGCGGGCGTAGGCACCGGCGGAACCTTAACTGGAATAGCTGATGTCATCAAATCCAGAAATACTGCATTCAAAGCAATTGCAGTCGAGCCAGCAACATCGCCTGTTCTCTCCGGAGGCAAGCCCGGTCCGCATAAAATCCAGGGAATTGGAGCAGGCTTCGTGCCGGAAGTGCTCAGGCGCGATCTTGTGGATGAGATCATCAGAGTCGAGTACGAAAACGCTGTGAAGGCTTCCAGCAATCTGGCCAGAGAAGAGGGAATCCTCGCAGGAATATCCTCAGGTGCAGCAACCTGGGCGGCCCTGCAGGTGGCGGCCAGGCCTGAAAACAGAGGAAAGCAGATCGTGGTCATTCTCCCGGATACAGGCGAGCGCTACCTGAGCACCGATCTGTACGAGTTTTAAAGGATGAGAGATGAGATGATGGGCATCCAAGAAGACATCCGCACGGTCTTTGCCAAAGATCCTGCAGCCAGGTCAATTCTGGAGGTCATAACCTGCTATCCCGGACTGCATGCCATCTGGCTGCACCGGATCTCTCACTTCCTGTGGACTCATGGATTTTTCTTTCTTGCCAGATTCACATCACACGTATCCCGTTTTCTCACTGGAGTGGAGATTCATCCCGGCGCGACCATAGGCAAGCGCTTCTTCATAGATCATGGAATGGGTGTGGTCATAGGCGAGACCGCCGAGGTGGGAGACGATGTGCTGATGTACATGGGCACAGTCCTGGGCGGCACAAGCCTTGATAAGATCAAACGCCATCCCACCATAGAGGATAATGTCGTCATCGGTGCCGGGTCCATCATCCTCGGACCGATTACAGTAGGCCAGGGGGCAAAAATTGGTGCGGGCTCGGTCGTTGTGAGGCCTGTGCCAAAGGGCGCAACCGTTGTTGGCGTGCCTGGAAGAATAGCCGTGCCACAGTACCCGGTTATGGCGACAGACCTCAATTATGCAGAGCTGCCAGATCCCATGCTGCGCGTGGTCAGCCGGTTGCTCGACAGGCAGAACCGGCTGGAGGACAGGCTGAGAGAGATCCAGAAAGCCATGCCGGGGCCAGAGGCAAAGAAGCTCACTGCACAGTTGGAGCGGGAAGATGAGATCCGGGAGAGTCTGCGGGATGTTCTCGACCCGGAGGTTGGAATAGACATCGTTGACCTGGGACTGATTAAAGACATAATCATATCGGAGGAAGGCAAGGTTGCAGTGAACATGGTCCTGACATCTCAGATCTGCCCGGTTGTCAGCCATCTCACAGAACAGGTCCGCCGCCGCGTGGAAGGTCTGCAAGGAGTCCAGGAGGTCGAGGTAAAGGTCCTGGATGAGAGCTGGAACTGGGATCTGTTTGTCCGGCGACAGAAGGC
>DAONDW010000273.1:0-2353 GCA_035402785.1 Methanothrix sp.
GAGGTAAAAAATAAGGTTGGCTCGCTGCCAGAAAAGAGGGTTTTCTATCTGCTGTGGCATGATCCTCTTCAGACGGCTGGCATCGATACTGTGCAAGATGAGATCATCGAGATGGCTGGGGGCGAAAATATATTTCATGATCTATCAGGCTATCCTCGAATCGACGCTGAGGCCATAGTGGAGAGGGACCCGGAGATCATAATCACAGGAAGAGGAATGGGCGAGAAGAGAGATGCCACATTGAACTGGGCAAAAGATGAAGAGATCATCAATGATACAAAAGCCAGAGAGAATGGCTGCATCTATCAGATCGAGGGCGATCTCATGACTCGCGCAGGTCCCAGAATCGTGGATGGCCTTGAAGAGCTTGCTCGCATAATTCATCCTGAGGCCTATAGCCTGTCTTGAACAATTCATCTCAAAAAATATTTTTTCCATTCCGGCATTCCATTTCAGAGCCGCTCCTTCAGCGAGAGTAAAAATAGCTCCATCTTCTCGTCCCATAGCCTTTCGGCTGTCAGATCACAGATCTCAAATAAAACGGCTTCCACTATCAAATAGATCTTCGCCCTGTCCCTTATGCATCCAACAAGTGCCTGCCGTCCCCGGCCCATTCCAGAATGAATATGCATCTTCGGTCCCTCTTTTGAGGGATAGACTGTTGCCATGCCGAAGACCTCCCAGGCGCTATCGTATGCTTCATAATTTGGTGTGGGTGGAACAACAGGCTCCTTTGGGCCGGTCACTGCCCGACCATCCAGAAGAGCGCCCAAAAAAAGGGCCATGCAGGAATTGATATTCTTTTCTTTAAGGAATTTTTGCAGCGACTCTATGAGGTCTTCTCCATGATCCATTCTCAACACGAAGACCCTGCCAATTCTGCCCTCTGAATATTGCATAATTCCTCATCTCATTGCCGCATTCATATAAATGATTCCTGGGCAGGACGATACTTCCATTATTCATAGTCGCTATGCAATTTCAGAAGGCGATTTGATCACTGATGCGGATTGATGGCTATTACAAAATTGAGCCATCTGGTCAGAACATATGCCAGATCCATTTGCTTCACCGGCTTTGCAATGAAATCATCCATGCCAGCCTCAATGCATCTTTCTCTATCGCCCTGCATCGCCAGAGCAGTCATGGCAATGATCGGTATGCGCAGGTTCAGAGAATCCGGGCCAAACTGGCGTATTTTGCGCGTGGCTTCAAAGCCATCCATTTCTGGCATCTGGCAGTCCATCAGCACCAGATCGAAGTGCATTCTCCTGACGGCGTCCACTGCTTGCTGGCCGTTGGATACTATCTGAGCCGAAAGGCCCATCTTCTTCAGCATGGCAGCAGTCACCCTCTGATTGAGGGGATTGTCCTCCGCCACCAGTATTCTGATCATGGACCTGTTCTTCTCCCAGCTCATCGTCTTCTCTTGGCTGGTCCCTCCATTGGCCTGAATGGGCATTTCAGCGGAATCTGGTTCCTGAAGAGATTCCTCAATTCTGCATTTTCCTGAAGTGCCATCTTTATAGACCTGCTTTTCTAGCACCACAGTAAACCAGAATTTGGATCCCTTGCCTTCCTGGCTCTGCACTCCGATCCTGCCGCCCATCATCTCCGTGAGCTGCCTGGATATTGCAAGGCCGAGACCCGTTCCGCCGTATTTGCGCTTGGTTGAGCCGTCTGCCTGGGTGAACGGCGTAAAGAGGATTTCCTGTCTGTCAGCAGGTATTCCTATTCCGGTGTCTGTCACCGAGATGCAAATCCTGGCAGTTTTTTCATCCTCTTCAATCAGACTGGATTTTATCGAGATTTGACCGGATTTGGTGAATTTGACTGCGTTGGCTCCTAAGTTGACCAGAATCTGCTTGAGCCTGCCGGGATCTCCGCGCAGATTGACAGGAACTGCGGAGTCTATGGAATAGCTCAGCTTGAGGCTCTTCTCCTGAGCCGTGATGGAAAGCAGGTCAATTGTATCCTTCAGGATGCTTTTCAGATTTAAGTCGAGGGTCTCCAGCTCCATTTTGCGAGCTTCGATCTTTGAGAAGTCCAGTATATCATCGATCAATGAGAGAAGGCTCTCGCTGCAGATCCTGGCGATATTGGCATATTCGCGCTGCTCATCATTTAGGACAGTCTCCTCCAAAAGCCCGGTCATGCCGATGATTCCGTTCAGAGGCGTGCGAATTTCGTGGCTCATGTTGGCCAGAAACTGGCTCTTGGCCACATTCGCAGTCTCTGCCTGAATTGCCAGCTCATTGGCATGGGCAATTGCCGCTTCCAGTTGCAGATTCGCCTTTTGAAGCTTTTCTTCGTCGATTTTTCGTTTGCTGATATTTACAGCAACATGGACTAT
>DAONDW010000274.1:0-2318 GCA_035402785.1 Methanothrix sp.
CAACGCGGCCTGTAGTCCCCTTCTTGCACCGGCATTCACAGCAGAAACAAATTCTATGCTCGTGCCAGCCCTCTAAAGGGACACCAATTGAATGCAACCAGGATTTATAAAGTTTTCTGAGATGGATGCATCAATTTTCAGAAATCGTCTGTGCCGTCCAGTAAGCTTTAAGTCAGAGTTGTACATTAACAATGCTGAGGTGCTTCGTTTGACCGACAAGATCTACGTAGTTGGGCACAAGAGTCCAGATACCGATTCTGTAACATCAGCAATAACATACGCAAATCTGAAGAACGCCCTTGGCATGAAAGAGGCCGTCCCCGCAGCCGCTGGAGACCTCAATGCCGAGACCAAATTCCTGCTGGATTACTTCAAGGTTCCATATCCAGAGAAGCTGACAGATGCCACAGACAAGAAGGTCATCTTAGTAGATCACAATGAGATGGCCCAGGCAGTGGACAAGCTGAGCATGGACAACATCGTCGAGATCGTGGACCACCACAAGATCGGAGGCCTCGCCACAGGCAAACCCATATTCTTCTTGAACGAGCCAGTGGGCGCGACAGGCGGCATCATCGCGAACCTCTATGAGCAGAATGGCGTCAAGATCACCCCGGCGATGGCCGGCCTCATGATGTCTGCCATCCTCTCAGATACAGTGCTCTTCAAGTCCCCAACCTGCACTCCCCGCGACAAGACTGCGGTCGAGAAGCTCGCAAAGATTGCAGGCGTAGATCCAATGGCATTCGGAATGGAGCTGTTGAAGGCCAAGAGCAACGTCTCCAGCAAGTCAGCCAAAGAGATTCTGCTCGGAGACTTCAAGAAGTTCGACTTCTCCGGAGTCAAGTCCGGCGTAGGCCAGATTGAAGTCATGGACCTGGCAGACCTGGCAGCCAAGAGAGCAGCCATTCTCGAAGAGATGAACAAGATGAAGGAAGCCGAGAAGCTGGACATGATCGTCCTCATGCTGACAGACGTCATGAAAGAGGCAAGCGATCTGCTCTTCGTAGGAAATGCCGCTGCAGCAGCCGGCTTTGAGAAGGCATTTGGCGGAAAGCTGGCCAACAACTCAATCTACAAAGAGAAGTGCCTGTCCCGTAAAAAGCAGGTCATTCCACCGCTCGAAGGCGCATTCAAGAAGTAAAATCAAAACGCTCAATGGTGAAGGTGGCAATTGCCATCTTCGTTCTCACTATTTTTATGCAATTCTTTGATAGATCCGTCTATCTGGCCGGGTGAACCAGATGCGTCCCATCATCCATCCATCGAACCAGCGGCCTGGACAGATGCCTCCTGGCGCAGGGCGGAACCTCGTAGTAGCCTGTCTCAATTTCGCGGGCTGCTGTCTTTCTCACCTGACCTTCAGCATGAGTCTTGCAGCGGCGGCAGCGATAGCCCTGACCGCGCCCGGCTGACTCCATCCTCTTCCCGCATTTCTCACAGAGCGGCGAAAAAAGCGTCACCTGCTCTGCGAGGCCAAGTATGTTGATCTTTTCAAGGTTGAGTGTCCCATCTCTCACAGATCCATAGACTTCCAGCTCATCGCCGGGACATAGCTTCTTTATGATGTCCCTGAAGTTCTTGGTGGGCTCGAATGCTGCACAGTTGATGCGACATGCGCCGTTTTCCAGTGGGAAGAAGAGGTGGCCGCCGGGAATTGAACTGGGCGGCTCGGCTACCAGGCCGCAGAGCCGGTAGCTTTCGCTGTCCCTGACAGATCCAATCTCGCCCTTCAGGATGTGTGCGTCAGTCCCCTGATTGGTTAAAAAGAGGACGTACCTTTCGACAGGCTCGGATTTTATAGTCTTGAATGCCTGCCAGATCGCCTGCGGGTCACTGCCTCTTATGCCAAAAAGCACCGGGTCTCCTGAGTGCGGCGCAAATACTATTCGATTATTATGATGGTCCACTGTGTCCCATGTTCTGGGATAGGTGAGGGCGTCAGCCCTCCAGACCGAGGACTCGTCTATGTAGCGCTGTGTGCCCCAGCGCTGCCTCTCCCGATAGGCTATCAGCTCATAGGTAAAGTCAGGCAGAGTGGAGCCGACTGCAGCAAGAGCCCCTATCAGGCCGCGCCCCTTTTTAAAGCCGCGATACCAGATTCCCTCCTCATCCAGAAGGCTTCTGGCCTCATCTATCTCCAGTATCTCCGTCACGGCGCGGCGATAAAATGCCGTCATCCTGGCAGTGACAGCTTCAGCGATCACAAGGCCGGGGTTTGTGTTTTTTCCCGAAAAATCAGACAGATCCAGAAGTGTCCTCAAAGCAGTCTCACGCACTTCTTCGGTGCGGCAGCTCTTCAGCTCAAAGGCGAGAGC
>DAONDW010000275.1:0-2317 GCA_035402785.1 Methanothrix sp.
CTTCCCTTTTATGCCGGTGGCCTGGGCTTTTTAGCAGGAGACTTTCTCAAGGAATGCAGCGACCTGGGTGTGCCTCTGATTGCAGTCGGATTCATGTATCCTCAGGGCTACCTGCGCCAGATGATCTCTCCAGAAGGCTGGCAGGTGGGTGCCTGCGAGATGCTGGACAGAGAGAATGCGCCCATCAGAAGGATGCAGGACGCTGGAGGCGATCCGGTCGTCGTCAAAGTGCCTATCATGGACCCGCCCATTTATCTTGAGGTCTGGGAGGTGCAGGTTGGAAAGACCAGGCTTTACCTGATAGATACATCCAGCGAGGCCAATGAGCCCTGGAACCGGGCAATATCAGACAGGCTTTACACTGGCGATTCAGAGCAGAGGTTGCGTCAGGAGATAGTGCTTGGCATTGGTGGTGTGCGGATTTTGCATCATCTGGGCCTCGACTATTCCGTAATTCACCTCAATGAAGGCCACCCTGCGTTTGCCATCCTGGAGAGGATTCGAGAGCGTGTGGATGCTGGAATGAGCTATCGGGATGCATTTGAGCAGGTGAGAGCCACGACGGTCTTTACCACTCATACACCTGTTCCGGCAGGACATGATGTTTTTACCTATCCGCTCATGGACAAGTACTTCGGTTCCTATTTGCCAACCCTCGATCTATCAAGGGATGAATTCTTCCGGCTGGGAATTGGATCGGCTGGTACCGACGGATTCAACATGACCGCTTTTGCCCTGCGGTGCAGTGCCTACAGAAATGCTGTGAGCAAAAAGCATGGTGAGGTCAGCCGCAAAATGTGGCAGCAGCTATGGCCCGATCTGCCCCTGGATCAGGTTCCGATTGACTACATCACCAACGGAGTTCATGTGCCTTCCTGGATTGACAGGCGTCTTGGCGACGAAATCTTCAACCGCTATCTGGGCAGGACCTGGCTCGAGGAGCATGACTCGCAGGCTATCTGGCAGGTCGTCGATGATATACCGGATGGCGTCCTCTGGGAGCATCACAGGGGCATGAAGGAGATGCTGATCGCCAAGATCCGTGAAAGGGCTCGGCTGAAGTGGCGGCGGATGGGGTCGGATCCAAATAACGCCATGGCATCTGGCGTGCTGCTTGATTCCGCAGCTCTCACCCTGGGCTTTGCACGGCGCTTTGCCTCATACAAAAGGCCGACGCTTCTCCTTCATGACATGGCGCGCCTGGCCAGGATTGTGAGCGATCCATGGAGGCCGGTGCAGATCATCTTTGCCGGAAAAGCTCATCAGGATGATCAGCAGTCCAAGCAGCTCTTGCAGCAGGTCTTCAATGCAGCCAAGGATCCTTCCTTGGGTGGGCGCATCGCCTTTGTCGAGGACTATGACGAACTGCTGGCTCAGTATCTTGTGCATGGAGTGGACGTCTGGGTGAATAATCCGCTGCCGCCCATGGAAGCCAGTGGCACGAGTGGAATGAAGGCCACATTGAATGGGGTGCCGCAGCTCTCAGTCATGGACGGATGGTGGATCGAGGGCTACAACGGTAAGAACGGCTGGGCAGTTCAAGGAGCTGATGGGCCTGACAGAGACGCAAAGGATGCGGCAGCGATCTATGATATCATTGAGAAGGATATAGTGCCTCTATATTATGATGTGGACGAAGACGGCATCTCTCATGGCTGGACGACGGTCATGAAGGAGACCATCAAGATGACTGGACCTAATTTCTCAGCCCGCAGGATGGCCAAGGAGTACGCCTCCCGGTTCTATCTGCCGGCATTGCAGACTTCAATGCAGGCCGGGTCCAGAAGGGTGGATGATGGTGAAAAGGTCGATCTGTTCGGGAGGATCTGAATCATTTTTTTATCGATACGACCTGATAATGCGATTTTGCAGCCTTTGCGATTCTATTTGAATCTGCAGGCTGCTCATTTGTGCTCGTTGCAGACGTCCATCGAATCAGCCAATTATCTCTGTTGTCAGGCACTTGGTCTATTTGCTGTTATCTTAATATCATTGAAAATAGTTTGAACTTCCATATGCTCTGAAAAATGAATGTCCTGAATCAATAAGCGCCGAGGGTGGGATTCGAACCCACGATCTCCGGGGGAGAACAGGTTTAGCAAACCTGCGCCTTACCAGGCTAGGCAACCTCGACTTACCTCAACGACTTCGCAGTAGGCCTATTTAAATTCTGCGTTTGCATTCGAGCCACAGGCTCATAGCCCCATTTCTGCTTCATTCACTTTACACAGGCAAGCAGATCCTTGCTGGTGATGATCCCCACAAGCGCCCCGTCCTTGATCACGGGCAGCCTCCTGATGCTGTGCTCACGCATCAG
>DAONDW010000276.1:0-2303 GCA_035402785.1 Methanothrix sp.
AGCACGTCCTTGGCACGGGTGGCCGCCACATAGAAGAGCCTGCGTTCATCCTCGACTGTGCCCTCGTATCTGGCTGCATCGAAGAGATCTCTGCCGATCATGACCTTTTTTAGCTTTCCTGTGTTTTTTGAGGGAAACCTGTTTGACATCAGTGCCGGCATGAATACAATAGGCCACTCCAGTCCTTTGGCCTGATGGATGGTGGTAAGTTGAACAGCATTTATCCCCCGAAGATCCTCGCCTATCTGTTCGTTGTAGGTGCCGTTGGCATGACCTGTGATATACCCGAATAGGCCCTCCGTGTCTCTGGCCCAGTCTCGCTCGTTTCCGCCCAGCATGGAAGCGGTCTCGTAATCGGTGAGGATGGTATTGAACCTGCCCAGATTGGCCATGATAACGGCCTGGTTGGGGTCTTCTGGGTCGAGAGCCAAATAGCCCAGGATGTTTAGCAGCTCCTGATAGGCTTCGGTGAAGTGCTTGAACTTGCCGGAGAGGGTCTCGTTCTTCCATGTCTTCAGCTTGTCTACGATATCGTCTGGCAGGGAATATGGAACTGCAGCCTTCCAGGCGTTGATGGCGAATGGAAGCATATCTTTTCCATCGATAACCGGGTCTGCTCTCTTGGGGTCCAGCCTCCAGTGGGATTTTTCGAAAAGCCAGGAGAACAGCATGCCTACCGCCCGAGCCTCGTCCTTTCTGAACAATCCCACACCGCCGCCGATGATTAAGGGGATGCCTCTGTCCCGGAAAACATCGATGAAAGGCGGCGCGGACGTCGACACGCTCCTCAGGAGGATGCCGATATCGCTGTATTCGCAGAGCCCTCTGCAGGTGTAGCTCTCTATCTGGGTGGCTATCCAATCGGCCTCTTTTTTGTCAGTGCTTGCAACCAGATGGGCCACTATACCGTTGTCCGTTCTCGTTGGCTCTATGTGGTCGTACTGGATGGACTCGAAGCTGTCTGCGAAGGAGTTTGCCAGGTCGATGATGTCTCTTCTGCTTCTTCTGTTCTCCGTCAGGTAGATTGTCTCTGCATCTTTATAGATCTCAGCAAAGTCCTCGAAACAGGTCTCATCAGATCCGCGCCACTTGTAGATCGTTTGCCTCGGATCGCCTACTATGAATATGCCGGCATTTCTGCCTATGAGCTGGATAAGCTTCTCCTGGGCTCGGTTTATGTCCTGATACTCATCTATCAGAAGATACTTGATGTGCTTGATGGAGTCTGGCTTTTCTTCAAGGTTCTCGACTGCTAGACTTACCATCCTGTCAAAGGTCAGGCGCTTGTTCTCTGTTAATTTTGATTTGTAAATGTTGAGCTTTTCGAGGAATTCCGGGGAGTTTTCCTGGAGGACTTCTTCGGTGATAAGCTCTCCTTCGACCACCTTTACGGTCTCAAGAAATTTTTTGCAATTTCGGATATAGTTGCCTGAATTGGCAAGTCCTAGGTCCTTGCCCACTATCGATAAGAACGCTCTTTCCTGGTTCTCATCGAATGAATCATGGTTGCCATAATTGAAATAGTCCGTAAGAAGCCGGTAGCAGTAGCCATGAATTGTGCCCACATACAGATCTCCGATGCGGGCACGAAGATCATCCCGGCCCATATCTTTTAGCCGGTCATAGATCCTGCTTTTCATGCCCTGGGCAGCCTTGTCGGTGAAGGTGAATGCCACTATGGCGGCCGGGTCGATTTCCTCGTAGATGAGGTGGTAAACGATTCTCCTGGTTAAGGTCTCGGTTTTGCCAGCGCCTGCGCCGGCGATGATCCTTATATGCTGCCTATCACTGAGGACTGCCCTGCGCTGGTTTGGCGACAATGGCTTTGGGTGGCTTAGTATTTTCTCTCTTTGTTGGCCTTTCTCCATCATAATTCCCGCCGGATGGGCTTGATAACGGGACATAGATGCATCTTTCGGATTTCGGTAGTCTTCTTTCATCGAGTTGTCCTTTGCAGATTGGTGCCAATGCCTTAGAGTGCCGGGTGTCGGAAAACATCATAAGCAATTGTGGGTTAACGAGATTTTGGATGATGAGTTTGTCAAAGAAACAGAGAGCAGAGGACTATTCCAACCCATGTGGCAATTGTGGCTCGCAGGCGAGCGCCGGTGGGTATGGTGGCTTTGGCAAAGATGGAAAGTACCATACGTTCTGTAGTCCTGAGTGCCGCAGCGAGTATATCCAAAAGGGGCCGAAGCCATTGCAGGTAAAGTTGACCATGTTTGTTGAGCAGGCGTTGCAATGAACAAAAAGAGATCTCCGTATCTACGCCATTGAGTCTATCAAATTTCTGATTATATGTG
>DAONDW010000277.1:0-2257 GCA_035402785.1 Methanothrix sp.
TGAAATCGCAGCCCATAAATAGCGTCCAGGAATATCAGCTCTGGAAAAGAATCCCGGACATGGAGCTGAGAAGAGCGCTTCAGGTCAGCAGCATCCAAAATCCAGTGAAAAAATAGTTTATGTCTTATGCTTCTTTGCTTTGATCTTTCCCACCTTCTCGATGTCCTCCGTCTTCACTCCGTCCCAGGCCTCGATGTAGCCCATCTCCTCAGCAATTTTGAAGAGGCCCATTCCCTCATAAGTTCGGACGACGACGCTGCTCATTCCCGGCGCGCTTCCGATGCCGCCGAGGGATATGTCTGACGACTTTGCTGTGAAGTCCTGGCATCCTTTACAGCCCGGCCTGATGAATTCCGCAAGCATCGGCAGAGGAATGCTCTTGATGCATCCGTCTCGCAAAGTGACTGTCATCTGCCCGTCGCCTGCACTCATCTTGGCAATTCTCCATGAAGGCTGGCCCATAATGTTTTCAATACGGGCCATTGCAGCATCTGAAAATGCCTCAAAGCAGAACAGCCCCAAAAGAAATCTCACCTTTCCTGCGAGCTTGGCAGCATATTCATTGCCTGACTGCCTCAGGAGACCCACTGCTGAAACCGAGCACGGAGTGCCGACCATTGCGATGTTCTTGACAGACGGGTCCCTGACCAGCTCTTTGATTGCCTCCAGGATCTCGTTGCTTGTGTACTTGCTTCCGGCAGTCCTTTCGAGGTCCTTCGAATCGTAGACCACGCGGGGGTGCGATTTTTGCGACCAGCGGTCGAGACCCATGACCAGAGCACAATCCACCAGCTCCTCGTCCAGTGCTGCAGAGAGAAGGGCTGTGGCAGCCCCACCGTTCTGATGGCGGACGCTGCCTTTCCTGGAGCGCACATTCATGATTGCCAGGTGTGGCCCTATGATCTCAGGCGAATCGATCTTCGCTCTGTTTTCAGGCATACGCGGACAGGCTACGAGGCATGCCCCGCAATCGACACAGGGATTGACCTGTTGAGGATGATCGTGCTCGTGATCATATGCAAGCGAGTCTGCCAGGCAGACTGCGATGCATGCTCTGCACCCTGAGCACAGCCCCTTTTGCCAGACGCCCTCTTCAAGCACCTGGGAAGGCAGAATGACTGGATTGAGAAATTCAATTTCCTGCATAGGGCTTCACTCAACTGGAATGAATCCATATTTGTCCAGTATGGCCTGGCCTTCTTTGGACATGATCACATCGATGAATGCCTGTGATTGATCCGGATATTTGGACTGCGAGAGCACAGCCACCGGGAAATCGCCAACCACATTGTATTCATCCGGAATGAGAATCCTTTTGACCTGGCCCACCATCTGAGGGCTGACGTCTGAGATGAAGGCAAAGCCTGCGTCAGCCTCGCCCAGAGCTACCTTTGAAACCACGCGATTGACTGTGGTCTCCTGGGAGACGACATTGGCGAGAACCTCATCTCTGTAGCTCGGACCGTATTCAGTGTCGTTGGCAAGCTTATCCAGGACCTGCAGGGCATAGTCTCCAGCCGGAAGATCTCTGGTTCCCATCAGAATCTTTACGCCCGGCCTGGCCAGGTCTTTGAGGCCGGTGATGTTTGCCGGATTCTCAACTGGCAGGATTACTGCAACCTTGTTCTGTGCAAAGACCTTCACTGTGCTGTTGTCGATGAAGCCCTCGGACTGCAGAGCCTTCATGTGCTTGAGGTTGGCCGAGACCAGAACATCTGCATAGGCACCCTGCTCAATCTGGGCGCGCAAAGCCGGAACGCCGTCGAAGTTGAACTTGACAGTCATATTGCTGCTGTTCTCATAGATTGCGCCAATCTCAGTCATGGCTCCTGTGAGCCCGGCTCCGCAATAGACCGTAAGATCTTTTTCCTCATCAGCCAGGCCAGCAGATGCAAGCAGCATGATGGCCGCAAATGATGCTATAAATATTTGAGTGAACTTTTCACTGGTAGTCAATGACTATCCCTCCATAAACCTATCATCAGCCCATTGTGCAAACTAATATGATTGCTATTTATCGTATTAGTAAGCATTCTAGTTGAACTTATTAAATCATTGCGCTTGAAAAATAATTCCCAAAGGCCTGATGTTCCGTTGGGCAGCTTATCCGTGTCGTATGCCAGGTGGTATAGCATTGCATTCCAGAGAGGATAATCTCGCATCAGGCCCTTGGTCATAAGGAAGATCGGCGGTATCTGACTCCGATGGACGTATGGCTTTGAGGCAAAGCGCTTGAACTGCTCTCTCTTTCAAGCCC
>DAONDW010000278.1:0-2254 GCA_035402785.1 Methanothrix sp.
CGGTCTATCCGCTTCCACCTGCAGACGCATCATCTGCACATGCGCCTGGCCATTTTCATCCAGCGGGCATTTCTCCAGATACCTGGCTGCGACCTCCTTTACGAAGCTATTCTGAAGGTCATGTGGAAGCCTCTCCGTGTATGGCAGCCAGGTGGTGCGAATGATTCCCTCAAGTCCTTCGCTGCCCTGATGCACCATGTCTTTAGGCACAAGCTCCACTCTTCTCGGCAGAAGGCCAGCCTGCAATAGCCATTTCCTGTACTCCTCAGGC
The DNA here is from genome assembly GCA_035402785.1 of Methanothrix sp. GTDB lineage: Archaea > Halobacteriota > Methanosarcinia > Methanotrichales > Methanotrichaceae > Methanothrix. The sequence goes on from DAONDW010000278.1 coordinate 272, forward strand.
CCATAGAAATTGTAAGGAAAGCAAAAGCCTTCGAAGTACTTCTGCCAGGGGGGCCCTGAAATCATCTCCTCGGTGATGCTCAGCAGTCCTGCAGCGTTTCCACGACCTCCGCACTGCATGAGAAAGTGGCCACCGGGGACGAGGCTGTCTTTCACGCCACGAAGCACCGGCAGATGATCCCTGATCCAGTGCAGGCATGCAAATGAGACCACAAGATCGAACTCAAGAGAGAAATCAAGCCGAGATGCATCAGCCACCTCAAAGCGGAGATTTGGGTGCATTGCATTTTCGGCTGCAGCATAGCTTATCATCTCTGCTGACTGGTCCACGCCAAGGACGCTTCCCTCTGCGACGAGAGCAGCCAGGCGTGCAGTGATCCTGCCGTCTCCGCAGCCTATGTCGAGGATGCGTTCTCTGCCATGCAGCTTCAGCCCGGAGATGAGGGCCATGGCCCACTCGAATTGTGCTGAGGAGCTTTTCTGGTAGTCTTCAGGGTTCCATCTGTGCATCAGTTCTACTCACTCTCGCTCTTAATGGGCACGTGCGTCTCCTTTTTGTGCGCCAGGCCCTCCAGAATCTTTGGTACGGCCTCCGCCACGTGCTCTGCGAGCGTATGGTGGGATTCCTTCAGCGGCTCCACACGAACTCCATCATGATCTATGATTATCACAGCAACCGGCTTCATGCCAAGGCCGCCACCGCCTCCACCCGGGCTCTCCTCCTTTCCGGATTTGTAGCCTGCACCAAATCCCATTCCCACGCTCATCAGAGGAATGATTGTCCTGCCCTCCGCTGTGACCGGATCGCCCACGGCGGTCCTGGCTGAGAGCGCCTTTTGCATCTCCTCTGTTATGGTTTTCAGAATGTCTGTAAGCTCTTGCATTCCTTTTCACCTGACCTATGATCCCGTACCTGTGCTAATTTCTTTTTATATTACACAGGACCTGATGAAAAAGCTTTCTTCTTCTCCTTGAACTTGATGAGGGATGTCAGAAGGTCGTTGTAGGGGGTAAAGATGCCATACTGCCTGGCATATTGAGAGATGGCTCCGTTCAGGGCATCTATCTCAGTTTTTCTGCCGAGCATTATGTCCTGCAGCATGCTGGCCCTGTGATCGACTGTGGGCGGAAGCTGCTTTTCCAGAAGATAGTGATAGTAATCGTCTGCATCTTTATAGGGCACTTTTACCCCTTTGGCTGCCATCACAGAAAAGATCTCCTCTATAACTGTCCTGATGATCTCTCTGGTCTCCTCGTGCTCGCCAAGCCTTCCGTAGGGCACCTCCAGAAGAGCGCCCAGGGGGTTTAAGGAGCTGTTGTATAGCACCTTTCCCCAGATCGCAGCCCAGATGTCCTCCCGGTTCACAATCCGCACTGGAATGCCGGAAAGGGCGAGATCGCTTTGCAGCCCCTGTAAGAGATACCGGTTCACCGGCAGAAATGGCTCGCCTAGAAGGACATCGTCTGCGTTGACAGTGACCTTTGCCAGGCCGGGCTGTGCGATCTCAGCTCCAAATATGACCCGCGCTCCAACTGTGCGATTTTCGCCCACCGCGCGAGCTATCGTCTCCCAGTTGTTCAGGCCGTTTTGCATCGAGACCATGATACCAGTTTCATCCAAAAGCGAAGCTGCTTCGATTGCTGATGACTCAGTATCCTTTGATTTGACGCACAAGAATATCACGGGAAATTTTTGGGGCTTTTGATGGGAGAGGGTCGAAATCTCTGCCGCCGGAAGTCGGTGCTCTCCCCAAATTCCTGTAATCCTCAATCCGTTCCTGGAGATGGCCTTGAAATGCTCTCCCCGCCCTGCAAAGGTCACATTGCGACCGATCTTATGCAAAAATCCGCCCAGAACGCTGCCAATGGCTCCTGCGCCGTAAATGAGGTATTCTGGACCTGTGCCGGCTTTCATGGCCGGGGTGTCTGATCTTGTCCCATAAGAGGGTTTCGAAAAAGAGGAACAAAAAGAGGAACGAAAAGT
>DAONDW010000279.1:0-2213 GCA_035402785.1 Methanothrix sp.
CAACGCCTATATTTGAAGCGAGATCTATATCGCTGAGCCCCGGATATCTGGCAAGTCCGTAAAGAACTAACCTCTCCTTTGATGTCAATTTTAGCTGCATTCGCATATCCTGTACATTCTATAAGTATTTATAGGTTGCCTAATCTTAGATTTCCAAATATATCTCTCCGTCATATACATGAGATCCTCCTGCTAATTTTGGCAGAATTCAATTGGAGGCGAAATAGCCAGAACTTTGCCCTTTTCCTCTCGATTCAGCCCCTGGAAGAAATGTCAGCACCTTTATCAACGAAAAACGAAAAATCGTGACCTGGAACAATGAAATCTGCAAGCGCCACGATCTTTTTCAAGCTGGCCTCCGCCAGGGCGCGATCGACGTGCAAAGCCGGAGGCACCATCTTCTGGAAATTACCCCTGGTAGGGACTGCGTCTCCTGCAATTACTACCGTCCCGCAGCCTATGCGAGGATTGCCCTTTCCATCCCTTCCTCCATTTCCCGGAGGGTCCGCGCCCACAACCACAGAGATGCTGTCCATGCTGTGCCCGGGAGTGGCCATGATCCAGACTGCTGGCGCAATGACATCCCCGTCTCTGACAGCCAGATGCTTCGCCCTGAAGAACAGGTGATTATTCCCGCAATGATCTGGATGAGAATGGGTGTTGACGAGACTGTCAACCTCTCCCGGGCTAATATGCAGATCAGCAAGCGCCCTCTTTATGATCTCTTCCTCCCCTGCAGATCCACTGTCCACGATTATCTTATGCGCTCCGCTGATGATGAGAGTGACCGAGGACCTGGCATCCAGGATCCGTCCAGCCTCATCTCGTCTTATGCATCCGGGCTTGAGGAGGAAGACAGAAGGCATTTCATGCCCAAAATCAGGCCAGATAGGCCTTCTGCAGCTTCTCGTAAAGCCTTTCCACCTGGGCTACGGCTGTTCCAATGTACTGATGCGGATCAAGCAGGGCTGCGATCTCCTGGGCGTTGAGCCTGGACATGACGATCTCATTTTCCAGGAGAACATCTGCCAGCTCTCTTTTCTGCTCGAAGGCTGTCATGGAACTCTGCCGCATGATCTCGTGGGCCTGCTGGCGTCCCACTCCTTTCTTTGCGAGCTCTACCATCACGTTTTCTGCCATATTCAGTCCGTGAAGCAGTGTCAGATTGCGCTCGATGTTCTCAGGCCGAAGGTTCAACCTGTCGAGTGTTCGCGTTGCCAGAGTGATGAGATGATCTGTGAATATGAATGCCTCAGGGAATACTACCCGTTCACAACTGCTGTTTGTCAGGTCGCGTTCATCCCACAGAGGGATGTTCTCGAAGGCCGGGATGAGCTGGGCACGCACTACCCTTGCCAGTCCGCAGATCTGCTCGGACTTGATAGGGTTTCTCTTGTGGGGCATGGTCGATGATCCGACCTGCTTTTTGCCAAAGCCTTCCTCCACCTCTGCGATCTCAGTTCTCTGAAGCGACCTCATCTCAACAAATATCTTATCCAGTGTTGATGCGACAAGCGCCATCCAGCAGACCATTTCTGCATGGCGGTCTCTCTGCACAACCTGGTTGGATACGTCCACCTCAAAGAGGCCAAGGTGCTGCATGACCCTTCTTTGAATCTCCATTCCGTTCTTTCCGTAGGCTGCCTGAGTGCCCACGGCTCCGCTCATCTTGCCCACTGCTGCGCGCGGTCTGAGCTGCTGAAGCCGCTCGATGTGGCGCGCGACCTCCGAGGCCCAGATGGCAAATCGCAGGCCGTAGGTCGTGGGGACTGCAATCTGGCCGTGAGTCCTGCCTGCGCAGACCAGGTTCTTGTTCTGCATGGCCCGGTCCAGCAGGAGAGAGAGCAGCTTCTTCAGCCTGGGCTCAAGCAGGTCCAAAGACGCCTTGATCTGCAGGCCTGTGGCTGTGTCGAGGATGTCGTTGGATGTGGCTCCGAGGTGAATCCATTCACCATATTTTGGGGCCTCCTCTGCCATTGCCAGGACTGTGGCCATCATGTCATGGCCGATTTCATCCTCAATTGCCTTGGCCCTGTCCGGACGGGTGGACTCTGCTGCTGCTGCAATCTCTGCAGCCGCTCCTTTCGGGATCATGCCCAGGTCTTCCTCAGCCTGTGAGAGAGCTGCCTCAACGCGGAAAAGGCAGCGCAGACGGAAGTCCTCTTCCCAGATGGCCTTCATCTCTTTGGTGCCGTATCGAAATTCAATTGGGT
>DAONDW010000280.1:0-2209 GCA_035402785.1 Methanothrix sp.
TTGAAATCGATGGATCATTCGGGGAAGGCGGCGGCCAGATCGTGAGGACGGCGGTCTCACTCTCCGCAGTGACTTCAAAGCCCGTTCGCATAACGGGAATTCGAAAGGGCAGGCCGAAGCCAGGTCTGGCATCACAGCATGCCCATGCCATCAGGGCGCTTGCAGACATTTGTGGTGCAGAGACAACTGGTGTGAAACCGGGATCTTCTGAAATTGCCTTTTCGCCTGGAAGAATTCGTGGAGGCTGTCGCCAGGTGGAGATCGGTACTGCAGGCAGCGTGACGCTTCTCATGCAGTGCCTTGTTCCAGCTCTTCTCATGGCAGATGCGCCATCATCCATTTTGATTCGCGGTGGGACCGATGTAAAGTGGGCTCCGACAATTGACTATTTTAAAAATGTATTTATGCCAGCAGTCTCTGCCTTTGGTGTGAGGGTCAGCCTCAGTGTCTTGATAAGAGGATATTATCCCCGTGGCGGAGGCGAGGTGCGCCTGGATGTTGAGCCCGGCGATCTGAAGCCAGCTCATTTCTCGACCTGTGAACAGCAGGCCCTGAAAAGGACAGTTCTTGGCATCTCCCATTGCTCCAACCTGCCTGAACATGTCGCCAGCAGACAGGCGGAAGCGGCTGAAAAGCATCTGTTGGCCGCAGGCTATGTTTCAGAGATCAAAAAAGAGGTTTTAAAGCTGCCTTCCACAGGCAGCGGCATCACTCTCTGGACGGGGGGAAAGGGTGCGAGCGCTCTTGGAGAAAGAGGCCTTCCGGCTGAAAAGGTGGGCTTTTATGCAGCTTTTGAGCTGATCAGAGAGCTGGAGACTTTAGCTGCTGTGGACGTGCATCTGGCAGACCAGCTCATAGTCTACTTAGCTCTTGCAGGAGGAAGCATGACTCTTGGCAGTCTGTCAGAGCACACAAAAACGAACATCTGGACGGTCGGTCATTTTTTGGATGCAAAAATGGAGATCAAAGAGGCAAATGGGATCTTCCGGATAGAAAGCCTCCTGCCATCCACAATATCGCAGCCATGATCATGAGCTGGCAATGGGTAGCGCATGTGCCCTGGATAATTGGCTGGTGACCTCTCCATGAATAAATTCGCAGGCATCTACGGCCCTTTCAACCGAGATGGCATCCAAAAGCCTAAATTCTACCGCGCCAAAGCCATAGCAGGACCGCAGGAGCTGCAATCAGCGCCATGGCTGCAGCAGAGGCAGCACTCTGGCTCTCCTGCTTTATGCTGAAGTGAACTTCCTCTTCATGTCCCTCTCCAGATACGATGAACTTCCAGTCGCCAGTTCCCTTACCCGGAAGGCTCATTTGGAAGTACCCTGTGGAGCTGGTGTTATTCTCGGAATAGGGCTCTCCATCACGGAAAATCTTGATGTGTGCGTTTTGTGCAGGTTCACCGTCATCATAAATGGCAGAGAGGCCCACGCTCATGCTCTGGCCTACGAACATGCGATGGGCTGAGGCTGTCATGCTGCATGCAATCAGCACCAGAATCAATGTCAACACAATTGGAATTTTCAATTTCATCACCTCATCATTCTGATTTTTAATAATAATAAAAAATTAAAAAAAGAACTAATTGTTCCATTGCTGTTGATTACGGCTTTACCCAGACTGAGAGAATTGTGGAGTACCTTGTGGTGTTGAAGGGCACTACATCTCCTGTCTTGAAGATCTTGCTGCTGGAGTCATAGGTTGCTGTCCAGTTGCCATCGGCCACGACATCATAATAGCAGTTGACAATCCACATGCCTGTCTGGTTGAAGTTGATGACAAAGGAGTCCTTATCTGCTGTGAATCCTTTATGCACATTGGCTGCAGTCATCTGCGGATAGGCTGAATAGGTGGCATTTACCTGCTGATCATTGTACTTGACATGCAGCGTGACGTTCTCCTTGTTCTTGATCTGATACAGAGCCTTGTCTGCGGAGATCTCTACGGGCAGGCCGGACTTGAAGCTCGCGGAGCTGTCGTTTCCTGCGTTGATAACGGCTTCAGCCGCGCTGTAAGTCAGGCGAAGGGTGGTGTTGCTGTAGGATGGGGCGCGAGGGGCGACGACGACGTAGTTGCCAGGCCAGTAAGCTGCAATGGGGCTGACCAAATATTTCACTGTCCAGCCGTATCCTGGAATCCACTTTCCTTCGACTGTGTTCGTGTTGAGCATGATCTTCTGGCCATCGGGAGTCATGAGATATGAGGG
>DAONDW010000281.1:0-2205 GCA_035402785.1 Methanothrix sp.
CGCTACCAGATCAAGCAAGTATGTGCCGCTGAAGTGAGGTGTGAGATTGGGCAGACTGAATTATTCGCTTACGCCTGCAGGACGCTCTTCAAGGGCAATGGGGATGGAGCTTCACATCTCACCAAAGCACGCCCGCGAGATCTGCAGGACGCTCAAGGGCATGAGGGCAAACCTCGCCCGTGCCTATCTGGAAGATGTCATAGCCTTGAAGAGGCCTGTTCCCTTCAAACGCTATAGAAGAAATGTGGCCCACAGGCACAATCTGGTCGGATGGGACGCAGGCAGATATCCTGAGAAGGCCGCCAAGGCTGTGCTGGTCGTGCTCGATAATGCAATGGCAAATGCCGAGTACAAGGGCATGGAGCGCGAAAAGATGAGGATCTTTCATGCAGGCACCAAGAAAGGCAGGACCATCCAGGGATGGATGCCCCGTGCAATGGGAAGAGCCACACCAAAGAACACAGAGACCGTTTCTGTTGAAATGGTCCTGACCGAGGTGAAGAGCTGATGTCCGTAGAGAAGAAGTTCGTTGCAGAGGGCATCTCCAAGGCTCTCGTCAATGAGTATCTGGCCGATGAGCTGGAGCGCGCAGGATACGGCGGCATGGTCATGAACCGCACGCCCATGGGCACTCAGGTCACGGTCTATGCCGAAAAGCCCGGCATGGTCATAGGAAAGGGCGGCAAGCTGATCAGAAAGATCACCCGCGACCTTGATCGCAAGTTCCATCTTGATAACCCCCAGATCGATGTGCAGGACGTAGGTCATGGCGACCTCAATGGCCGCGTGGTGGCCAATCGTCTCGCTTCCTCTCTGGAGCGCGGCTGGTACTTCCGAAAGGCGGGCCAGTCCATGATGCGACGTGTGATGGATGCCGGTGCTCTGGGCTGCGAGATCGTTATCAGCGGCAAGCTGACAGGTCCTCGCTCCAGAACTGAGAAATTCATTTCCGGATACATCAAGCATTCTGGAAAGCCGGCCATCGATCTCGTAGACAAGGGCTATTCGATCGCCGTGAAGAAGCTCGGCGTCATAGGCTGTCAGGTCAGGATCATACCACCCGAGGTGCGGCTTCCAGACGACTTCCGGATCGAGAAGATTCCGGAAGCTCCAGTTGTCGAGGAAAAGAAGCCCGCCAGGGCCCCGGCACCAGCAGTTGCACAGCCGGTTGCAGCACCAGCTCCAGAGAAGAAGAGCGATTTGGATCAGCTCCTGGAGTCCGAGCCCGCGCCAGCCCCTCAAAATGAGGCTGCAAAGGTCGAGGGCATAGCAGAGGATGCTCCTTTGGCCGAGGAAAAGGCCGATAGCGAGCCCTGCGCCAAGGAAGAGTGACGCGATATGGCGATCTTCAAGATTGACGAGATCCGAAACATGAACGAGGAGGAGATTGCAGAGGAGCTGCGAAAGCTCGAAAGCGAGCTCGTCCGCGAGAGAGGCATTGTGACTGCGGGTGGCGCTCCGGAGAAGCCCGGACGAATAAAAGATATCCGCAGGACGCTCGCCAGGATCAAGACAGTCCAAACGGAGCGGAAAACGAAGTGAGCCTGACTCCTGAGAGCCTTGCCAGACATGAGCTGATCGGCCTTGAGGTCAGGGTCGAGGACAGCAGCAACACTGGCCAGATAGGGCTTTCAGGTCAGGTTATAGACGAGACCAGGAATACCCTCCTTTTGGAGACCAATGGCAGGGTCTTGCGCCTTGCCAAAAAGGATACTAGCCTTGTCTTCACCCTGCCCCAGGGGCAGAGGGTGAGGATCCATGGCCAGGTCTTGATCTCGCAGCCCGAGAACAGAATAAACAAGAGAATGCAGAAAACGAGGTGGAAGTTATGAGGGATATCGGACTGGATGTTGCAGCACCCCAAAAGGAATGCAATGATCCCAAGTGTCCCTTCCATGGTACCCTCTCAGTTCGCGGCCAGGTCTTCAGCTGCACCGTGGTCAGCGACAAGATGGATAACACCGTGGTGGTCATGCGCAAATTCGAGAAGAAAGTAACGAAGTATGAACGATTCGAGAAGAGGCAGTCCAAAATCCATGCACACAATCCCCCTTGCATAAATGCCAAGGCGGGAGATCGTGTCAAGATAGCGGAGTGTAGGCCCCTTTCCAGGACCAAATCCTATGTCGTGGTGGAGGTCCTGAAATGAAAGGACAGAAGGCCAAGATCCCAAGGGCGATCAACACTGGCGCATACCTGGATTGT
>DAONDW010000282.1:0-2197 GCA_035402785.1 Methanothrix sp.
ACCTATGACAGCACTTTTATTACGGACCTGTGCAAGTGTTCTAACCGGGATGGCGGCAGACGAGTCCACGAGTCGCCACAGTCCATGAGTTGCCACTGAGCACATGCTGCGTTATCTCTTTCGCGGGCTGCTGGGCAAATGACTCGAAGGCAGGGCGAATGCGCACTGTGCAATCGAGCAAAGGAGCTATAACTGAGAAAGGAGAGGCCAAAGTCCTGCCAGGCTGCCAGATAGGGAAGACGGATGGAGAAGATGGAAGACGAAATGCCTGCATACCTGCATGCCTGCGCCGGCTGTAATTGGAGAGAAATGAATAGGACTGGCAGTGACATGTAGATGTCTCAGGAAGCAGCGGCTGAGGACGGATGCTTGTGGGGGCAAAACATCATTGCAGTTAAAGGGTCATATTGATAAATCGGGATGGAAATATGAGGGAACAACATAATTATTTTGAGGTGCTCTGACTTGATAGATCGCAGCAAGGTTTTAGAGGTCTTGAGGGGATACGACCTCGATGATCTGCGAATAGGGATGATCGCATCCCATTCTGCCCTGGATACGGCAGACGGCGCAGTAGAAGAGAACTTCAGGACTCTGGCGGTGTGCCAGGAGGGGCGGGAGAAGCCTTATGTCAAGTACTTCCGCGCAAGCCGGGACAAATCCGGCAAGATCGTGGGCGGTATGATCGACGAGGTCATGATGCTCAAGAAGTTCCCGCAGATATTGGAGCCTGATAATCAGGATATCCTCAAGGAGAAAAACACCCTTTTTGTGCCCAACCGCTCTTTCACATCATACTGCGGCATAGATGCGGTTGAGGAGCAGTTTTCCATTCCGCTTTTGGGTTCGCGAAATCTGCTCAGATCCGAGGAGCGCGGGGACAAGAGGGATTACTACTGGATACTGGAGAAGGCTGGCCTGCCATTCCCCGAGCCGGTGGAGGCCGAGGATATCAAGGAGCTGGTGATGGTCAAGCTGCCTCATGCTGTCAAGACCCTTGAGAGGGGATTTTTCACTGCATCTTCCTATGATGAATACTGTCAGAAGGCCGATGCCCTTTTGCGCCAGAATGTGATAGATCAGGATGGAATCGAGCTGGCAAGAATTGAGCGCTACATCATAGGGCCTGTCTTCAACCTGGACTTCTTCTATTCGCCGATCAGCAAGCAGATTGAGCTTATCGGCATTGACTGGCGCTTTGAGACATCTCTTGACGGCCACTGCCGTCTGCCGGCGCCTCAGCAGTTGACTCTCAATGCCCAGCAGATAAACCCTGAGTACACAGTCTGCGGGCACAACTCTGCCACTTTACGCGAATCGCTTCTGGAGAAGGCATTTGCCCTCGCAGAGAAGTACGTGGCAGCGACCCAGGAATACTATTCTCCTGGCATCATCGGGCCATTCTGTTTGCAGACCTGCGTGGACAAGGACCTCAACTTCTACATTTACGATGTTGCGCCGCGCATTGGAGGAGGCACAAATGTGCACATGGCCGTCGGGCATCCTTACGGAAATGCCCTGTGGAGGACCAACATGTCCACAGGACGCAGGTTGGCGCGCGAGGTGCGCATAGCCATTGAAAATGATTGCCTGGAAAAGATTGTGACATGAGCCTGGCGATGAATGAAACTCTGGAGAACGGCGGCGGCTGCACAGAGGTTCCAAGCAAGCTGAAGAGGACTGCCAAAAAGCTGGCGGCTGCAGGGGAAGAGATAGTGCAGATCGCCCCTGCCATTTTGCACAGCCGGGCCTCAGAGCAGATGCTTTCCATTGCGCGGATGGGAATGCTCGACAAGGTTCTGGGCTATCTTGTGACGACTGATAGAAATGTGCATTTCGTGCGCCCTGGCCTCGCCTGGGACAGCGTGCAGACGGTGCCTTTTGATGTGATTGATGGCGTTGAATATGTGGATGAGTTTCACAACTGTGCCCTCAAGATCAAAGTGGGGGAGAAGGCTGAGACCATCACATTTTACGAGGACATGGATGGCATCTGGTTCTATCAGCTAATAAAAAAGAAGCTGCAAAAGAAGTAAGGCTGGCAAGGCCTGGCAGTGGGGTGGCAGGCAGAGCTTGTGGGACTGCCTGCTTGCATGGTCAAATGCACTGGCGCTTGCATTAATTGCATTGGCAACCAGAGGGCCTGCTTTTCAGGCCTGAATCTCACCGGGCCTCCTGCCTCGCCCCATCGCCTGGC
>DAONDW010000283.1:0-2176 GCA_035402785.1 Methanothrix sp.
ATGCACCTCTCGCAGGCTTTGCACTCCAGGGAATTGATGAGCGGATAGGGCTTGTCCTTGTCCCTGATCTCCACCCTGCGGATCTTGCCGCTGATGGTCTTTGGAAGCTCCTCCACAAACTCGATGATCCTTGGATATTTGTATGGAGCAGTGACCTTCTTGACGTGGTCTTGCAGCTCCTTTTTCAGGGCATCCGTTGGTTGATAGCTCTTGGTGAGCACTATTGTGGCCTTTACCACCTGTCCGCGGATTGGGTCCGGAACTCCGGTGATTGCCACTTCGAGGACAGAAGGATGCGACATGAGGGCGCTTTCCACCTCAAAGGGCCCGACACGATAGCCGGAGCTCTTGATCATGTCGTCTGTCCGTCCAACGAACCAGAAGAAGCCATCCTCGTCCCTCCAGGCAGTGTCTCCGGTGTGATAATAATCATCATGCCAGGTGTTTTTGGTCTTATCCGGGTCCGAATGGTAATCTGTAAAGAGGCCGACGGGCTTACCCTTCTCAGTCCTGATCACGATTTCGCCCTCTTCGCCAACCTCGCAGACCTTATCGTTCTTTCCCACAAGCACGATATCAAATCCCGGAGCCGGCTTGCCCATGGACCCTGGCTTTGGATTCATCCAGGGATAATTTGCAATGCAGACGACTGTCTCTGTCTGGCCGTAGCCTTCCATGAGCCGCAGTCCAGTGGTCTTGAGGAAGCTCTCATAGACGCTCGGATTGAGCGGCTCTCCGGCTGTGACTGCATATTTGAGGCGCGAGAAGTCATAGCGCGACATGTCGCTTTTGATCATGAACCTGAAGATGGTTGGAGGCGCGCAAAATGTGGTCACACCGTGCTTGCCCATGAAGTCCATCATGCGTCCAGCATCAAATCGATCATAATCATAGACGAAGACAGCAGAGCCTGCTATCCACTGGCCATAGATCTTGCCCCAGGCGCACTTGGCCCATCCTGTATCGGCAACTGTGTAGTGCAGCCCATCGTCTTCCACATTCTGCCAGTATTTTGCAGTGAGGATATGCCCCAGAGGATAAACCTGATCGTGCTTGACCATCTTCGGATAGCCGGTGGTTCCTGAGGTGAAGTAGCCGAGGAGTATGTCCTCATTTTTGGTCGCCTGATCTCCGGTAGGGCGCACGAAATCCGCAGGAGCAGCCTCAAGCTCTGCGTCGAAGTTCAGCCAGCCCTCGCGCTTGATTTCAGCGTCTCCTACCAGTGCCTTGATCAGCGGGATGTTGCCAAGCTCCTTATGGGCTGCATCGAACTCTCCAGGCACTCCGTTCTCCGCAATGCAGATGATCAGCTTCAGGTCAGCCTTCTTGATTCTGTATACGAAATCCTTGGCCTTGAGCATGTGCGTGGAGGGAATGGAGATTGCTCCGATCTTGTTCAGGCCAACCATGCACACCCAGAACTCCCAGCGGCTCTTGAGGGTGAGCATGACCGTGTCTCCCTTCTTCAGCCCCCATTTTTGGAAAAGGCCCGCTGCTTTGTCGCTCAGGACCTTTAAATCTCCGAATGTGATGATCTTCTCATCACCGTGATCATTGCACCAGACGAGGGCACGCTTGCCTGGATTTTCGCGGGCATAGGCATCGACAATGTCATAGGCAAAATTGAAGTTCTCAGGAACTTTGATCTTCAGATTTTCCTTGAAATCATCATACGATTTATGATCCACCCGAGAGACGAATTTGGGCAATAATGACGACATTTTTCAATCCTCTTTGATTCTCCTTACATGACCACTGCCAGGATCTTCACAGGCTTGTCGTTTAACGCTTCCATATAGTGATCATAAGATGCATCGAAGAATATGGAGTCACCTGGGTTGAGCACCACATCGTTGTCATGGATTGTGAGCTTGAGAGTTCCTTCCAGCACATATTCGAACTCCTGACCCGTGTGATTGTAGAATGATGGCGCGCCTTTCCTTGGGTCAATGATAACGATAAAGGGCTCCGCCTTTTTATGGACGAATTTCCTGGCCAGGCTCTGATAATGATATTGCTTTCTCCTCTCCACTTCCACAGCCTCGCCGTTTCGAGTAACCGTGAAGATGCTCATCTTGGACTCCTCGCCTGTGAGCAGGAGGCCAGTGTCAACATTCAGCTTTCGCGCAATGCCAATGAGAATGCTTGCGGGAATATCCAGCTTTCCATCTTCATA
>DAONDW010000284.1:0-2176 GCA_035402785.1 Methanothrix sp.
AGATGGTTTTCCAGGCTAAATCCGCAGGTAAAGGACAGGGTATGCGAGGCATGGGGCAATCCTCCTGGAGAGAAGAAGAACGATATCCCCGCAGCCATGCTCTATCAGGGAAAGATCGTGATCACAGGCGTGCAGTATGGCAACACGGTCGTCTGCGTTCAGCCAAAGAGGGGCTGCGCAGGAGCGCGCTGCGATGGGCAGGTATGCAAGATACTTCATGACCCTGACGTGCCGCCAACGCACCAGTACATGGCAACATATCGCTATCTTGAAGAGGTCTTCGGAGCTGATGTGCTCATTCATGTGGGAACGCATGGCAACCTCGAGTTTCTGCCGGGAAAAGGCGTGGGGCTTTCGGCCAACTGCTATCCTGACATCTGCATAGGAAACATTCCACATCTCTACATCTACAATGCTGACAATCCTCCGGAGGGGACAATAGCCAAGAGGAGAAGCTATGCAGTGCTGGTCGATCACATGCAGACAGTGATGACCCAGTCAGGGCTCTACGATGAGCTTTTAGAGGTTGACCGGCTGCTCGGAGAATATGAGACTGCCAAGCACGACCACGCCAGATCTCATGAGCTGGCGCATCTGCTGGTCGATGCTATCAGAGCAGCCAAGCTCGATAAAGGAATGAAGCTGACAGATGACATGCCGGTAGAGGAGATCGTGTCCCGCGCCCACAATGAGCTTGGCCGTGTTCGCAATACTCAGATAGATAGCGGCATGCACATATTCGGCGAAATTCCTGAAGGCGAGAAGAGGGTTGAATTCATCAATTCCATCATGCGCTTTGAGGGAAATGGAGTGCCGCTTCGAAGCACAATTGCCTCTATGATGGGCATGTCCATTGGCGATCTGTTGGCGGACCTCGGTGCCATAAACGAGCGCTACTGCCAATCGCATGGGGCATTGCTTGAGACTATCGATGGCCTGTGCAAGAAGCTCATAAACATGTATCTGCAGGGCGAGGACGCCAGGCTGGAGGATGTATTGGGCCTGTCTTCTGCTGGGCACGAGAAAGAACTTTCTGCAATCAAAGAAAAGGTGCTGGATTTGCAGGCCCGCATGGAAGCTTCAGATGAGATTGAAGCCCTGTTCAATGGCATGGATGGAGGCTACATAAAAGCAGGTCCAAGCGGCCTGGTCACCCGCGGAAGGGATGACGTGCTGCCAACAGGAAGGAACTTCTATTCTCTTGATCCCTACCGTGTGCCCACCAAGACCTCCTGGAGAGTGGGATGCAAGCTGGGAGCTTCAGTCATTTCAAAGCATCTGAAGGAAGAGGGACGGCATCCGGAGAACATCGCATTTTACTGGATGTGCAGCGACATCATGTGGGCAGATGGAGAGGACATGTCCCAGATGCTCTTCCTGTTGGGAGCCGAGCCTGTCTGGCAGTCAAATGGAAGGCTGAAGGGCTTCAAGATCATCCCTCTGGAGGAGCTTGGAAGGCCCAGGATAGACCTGACCATTCGAGTTTCAGGCATCACCCGCGATAATTTCCCGAACTGCATAGACACCATTGATGAGGCTGTGCAGGCTGTGGCATCTTTAGACGAGCCACTGGAGATGAACTTCGTCAGAAAACACAGCCTGGCAAACCTGGAGAATGGAACTGCAAAGGACTGGCGTGAAGCGACGCTTCGCATATTCGCAAGCAAGCCCGGCACATATCAGTCAGGAACCAATCTGGCAGTTTACGCCAGCGCCTGGAAGGATGAAAAGGATCTCTCGGATATCTTCGTCTACTGGAACGGCTATGCCTATGGCAAGGGAGTGCCTGGCAAGGAGGCACATCAGCATTTCGTAAACTCCCTGAAGTCTGTGGATGTGACATACAACAAGGTGGTCAGCGACGAGTATGACCTCTTTGGATGCTGCTGCTATTTCGGAACCCATGGTGGGATGACTGCAGCAGCGCGTCATCTGTCCGGAAAGGAGGTCAAAGCCTACTACGGAGACACGCGGGAGCCGGAGCATGTCGAGGTGCGGGACCTGGCTGATGAGGTTCGTAGAGTTGCGCGCACAAAGCTTCTCAATCCCAAGTGGATAGAGGGCATGAAGCAGCATGGCTACAAGGGAGCAGGCGACATTTCCAAGCGCGTTGGCCGCGTGTACGGCTGGGAGGCCACGACTCAGGAGGTGGACGACTGGATCTTCGATGACATCG
>DAONDW010000285.1:0-2161 GCA_035402785.1 Methanothrix sp.
GGAACCATCATAGTAGGAGACGACCTCTATGTGACCAACATCAAGCGCCTGGAGAAGGGAATTAAGATGAAAGCCGGAAATGCGCTTCTTCTCAAGCTGAACCAGATCGGCTCCGTTTCCGAGGCCTTTGATGCTGCCAGGATGGCCTTCAGGTCTGGCTGGAAGGTCATGGCTTCTCACCGCTCTGCAGAGACCGAGGACTCCGCTCTGGCAGATGTGGCTGTAGCACTGGGCTGCGAGCTGCTCAAGACTGGAGCACCGGCCAGGTCTGAGAGGACGGCCAAGTACAACCAGCTCCTGAGAATCCAGGAGCAGCTTGACGAAGCCGCAGATTACGCCGCGATTTAAGTTTTGAAAAAAAAGACCGCCCCAGTGACCTGGGTTTTCTCTTTTTGCATTAATATTATTTTTTGGGTGCGCGTTCAACCCAGGCCATCTCTCAGAATTTTATCCCATAAATTACGCCATCGAAACCCTTAAATATGATATGTGTTAGCATGCTACATGTTAGCATTTACGGGATGATGAAGTTTGAGCGAGATCGGAAAGAGAGTTCGAATTGAAAGGATCATGGACAGAGACAGCGGAAACACAGTTATCATTCCCCTGGACCACGGCATATCGGTTGGCCCCATCAAGGGCCTGGTCGATCTTCCTGAGATGGTGAACAAGGTTGCCAGGGGCGGGGCCAATGCCGTTTTGCAGCAGAAGGGCATGGTTCGGCACGGGCATCGCGGCTACGGCAGGGATGTTGGTCTGATTGTGCACATGAGCGCCTCGACCTCCCTGGGTCCAGATCCCAACAACAAGGTGCAGGTCTGCCTTGTGGAGGAGTGCCTGAAGATGGGAGCCGACGCAGTTTCAGTTCATATCAACATCGGCTCTGAGACCGAATCAGATCAGCTCAGCATTCTCGGCTGTGTTAGCGAGCGCTGTGACTTCTGGGGCATGCCTCTTGTGGCGATGATGTACCCCAGAGGCAAAGGAATCGCCAATCCAAATGACGTGGAGGTCGTGGCCCATGCAGCCCGCGCAGGAGCCGAGCTTGGTGCAGACATAATCAAGACCAACTACACCGGAGACGTCGATTCCTTCCGAAGGGTTGTGGAAGGCTGTCCTGTGCCCGTGGTCATCGCTGGCGGACCCAAGACAGAGACCGATATGGAATTTCTGCAAATGATCGAGGGAGCCATGCAGGCAGGAGCGCGTGGCGTTGCCATAGGCAGGAATGTCTTCCAGCATCAAGATCCGGTCAAGATGACTCAGGCCATCGCAGCCATCGTCAATAAGGGCAAGACTTCTGATGAGGCGATCAAGATACTAATTTAATCGAACATCAAATATTCTATTTTTATATATTATTTTTACATATTATTTATATTCTTATTTAAAGGTCTATTCCGCTTGAACCAGCGCTATCCTTAAGTCCCAGAGTAATATTATTCTCTGTCCAGAGGTGCCTTTCATGAGCGATGAAGAAGAAAAAGATCAGATCATGCAGGAAGAGGATGAGCATGGCACTATCATCGCCTATCCCGTCTGGTCGAAGAAAAATGCGCCAGAGGACAGGCAGAACAGGTGGGAGGTTCCCATTTATATCTGAAGCTGTCAGGCGCGATCAAGACTGGTGTGATTGAGACTGGTTTGATTAGATTGATGTACAGACATTTCTCAAAACCTCATGGAAAATTACTTATTGCTTGCTGAAAATCCATAGTCAGGGCGATTTTTGATGAATCCGACTCTAAAAGAAATGGTGCAACAGGCGATGAAATCTGCCACTCAGATGGCGAAGCTCGCAGTGCTCATCATTGCGTTAATCCTTATCACTGGAACGATTTTCGGCTCGTTTTATGTGGTGGACTCTGGCGAACGGGGCGTCCTTTTAACTTGGGGTAAGGTCGAGCCCAAGGCTGTTGAACCCGGCCTGCACTTCAAGACCCCCTGGATGCAATCCGTTGAGATCTTCGACGTCAAGACTCAAAAGTATGAGACAGATGCTACTGCTGCATCAAAGGATCTTCAGACTGTGAGCACCACGATTGCCGTAAACTATAATCTCGATCCTGAGTCGGTTCCGATCATATATGCAGAACTCGGCCATTTATTTGCAGACAGGATCATCCAGCCTGCTGTCCAGGAGGTGGTCAAAGCCAGCACT
>DAONDW010000286.1:0-2152 GCA_035402785.1 Methanothrix sp.
TTAACTACAACCAGGAATTTTCAAAGGAGCGCAGTCTGGATATGAAACTCGATAGGTTGAATATAGCCATTTTTGTTGCGGAAGATGGTGGCGTTTTGGATAGACAGATCAAAGCCACCCGCCACACACAATACAAGACCGACTCTCATAGCACAGGCATTTCCGATTTCAAATGGCGGCAGATCGATGACCATGAGTCTGTGGCAAATGGCGGAGAAGAGCGCTTCATAGGGGACTACGATATCAGCAAAAACATCAGCATGATGTCGTATAATGATAGAGCTGCAAATAGCGATGAATGGATGCCATGCTGTTCTGGTGGCTATTTCTCCATGAGCGTCGGCGAGCGGGAAGACCTGGGCTTGGATGCGGAAGGCGTATTTGACTGCACCTGCTCCAAATATGCTTGAGCAGCATTGCCGGATTGATGAGCAGCGATTCCAAATTTTTCTGCTGAATGTCTCCGAAAAGAGCTTGTATTCCTACGCAAAACCAAAGGGGCATGCGCACATTCATAGTAGTTGGCCACAAGGCCACCACCTCTCCGAACTTCTCTTTAGAGGATATACCTGGTACATCCGGTCGCCTGGACATACTCTGTCGGGCAGTCACAGCAGCTTTTGTGCTCTCTCATGGCATCAGAAAGGATGTCTGTGTCTACCTGGTTCTTCTTGGCGGTGAGGTTGCAAAGACCATTCAGCTCAGGGGCGAGACCCTGCGCCACCTCAATCCAGATGAACGGACAACAGCCGCTCTGCTCAAGAAGGCTCTGGCTGTTCCCGCTGAGTCCGGGTGGGCCATGTCCACCTCCGGAATATTCGTGCGCACAGGCGGCCTGGCTGAGCTTCTGGCAGATCTGCATGAGACAAAACTGGTCTATCTGAGAGAGGACGGTGCAGAAATCCAAAGGCAAAAAGACGGAGCCCTTCTTGAGGATGCTGCCTATGTCCTGGGAGACCATACCGGCATGACTGAAGAAGAGGAGGCCCTTTTGGAGAAGTCCCTGGCGGATGTGGTGTCGCTTGGGCCAAACAGCCTGCATGCTGACCACTGCATTGTGATTTTGAATTGGCTGCTCGATGCCAGTTCAGTGCCTGGCGGAAAGAGCGCTCTCTGATGGTGCTCGCAAGCAAAGAGAAAAGGGCTTTCTGACAGGGGTTGTGAGTCCTGTTATTTCCGGCACTCATGAAAAGCCCATGCTGCAAGGCAGGGGCTCACATGAGGCGGATGGGAAACAATATCTGTTGCTTGAAAATATTCAGTTTTCCATGGAAAACCCGGGTTGCAATGCGTCCCGATGTGCTTTCATCGCAGGTGTTGAGCTGCTCTCAAATCCTCTGATACCCCTCTGACATCCCTCTGGCATCATCTATATAAATATTGGATTTAATTGATATCAATGGGTGATAAATTGGAAAAGACGATTTTATTGGTTTTGGCCTTATGCTTTTCATCTTTAATAGGCATGACTCTTGCCCAGAGCGATGAGGTGGCTGGCAGCTCGAACCTGACTATCCTCAAACAGGATACGGGATCCAATTTTACCATGTACACTGCAAGTTCTGATTGGGGCATAGATTCATTCGTGGTTGGCGAAGCAGTGAAATTCACTGCGCCAAAGCCTGACTGGAAATTGCTGCAAATAAGGGTGCTCGGCTGGAATGGCTTCAATGAGACTGCAAGGACTGTTCCTGCACCTAGCGATTTCCTGATTGAGGTCAGAGATGATAAACTGAATCTGTTGTATCGGCTGGCTGACACACAGAATGCATACTTTACGATTTCGTCTCCGGAATTCCGAGGAATAGATATACCTGCTCTACCGCTTACTGGCGATTTTTATATTATCTTCTACGATCGGAGTACAATGAGCATCGGGATGGAGCTGGAAAATGGAACCGGGAACTCGTATTTCTACACCAGCACAACTGGAGAGCTTATGCCAGCGGTTTTTACGATTGAAAATCAATCAACCAATATCAACTGGATCATAAGGGCCGTTGGTCAATGAGCACAGGGTAAATCAGGCGCATTGGAAGAGGATCAAGCGTGCCGCTCTAATCCCGCAATTGTCCTCTTCCGGTTTTTTTCAATTGCGTTTATCTCTTGTGGGCATGACTCCTCCCTCGACCGAAGTCAAGGGCATCTGGGC
>DAONDW010000287.1:0-2134 GCA_035402785.1 Methanothrix sp.
GCTTTCCCGGGCTCTCAGAGTCCAGCTTCAGTCCCAGAGGGTACCAGTCGAAGCTTCTAAAGATCACACCCTCCTCTTGCAGCCTTTCCAGGAGCCTTTCCCGTTCTATCTTCAGAGTATTGATGCGGGCGGAATTGTAGAGGGGAAGGGATTGAATATCCCGGAAGGCGGGATAGTCCGGCACTATTTCCCTGTATCTGTCCAGGTGGTCCATGGAAAAGAGAGACGGCATCCTGGCAGAAATAAATTGGCATTGCATGAGCAAAAGGATTTAATAGTCGGATAACGAGCAAGCAGATCGCGAAAGACTATTTGAGGCTTATCAAGGACGGTGACGCATTTTGGCAAATTACGATGCAGATCGATCATCAATGGGCACCCCCGCCCCGGTTGAGGTCGGAAAAGAGTACGATGTTAATATTGAGGACATTGCCAGAGAGGGCGACGGCATTGCCCGGGTAGAAGGATTTGTGATCTTCGTGGCCGACACCAAGGTGGGCGATGCTGTCAAGATCAAGATCGATAAGGTAATGAGAAGATTTGCCATCGGACATAAAATCTAAAATTTCGGGATTTAAAATGATGAGGTCGAAGGTTCTCTGAACCTGACCTATATTTGTTCGTTTTTATATTCGCAGAAAAAAGAATTTATCAGCTCAGTACGGCCTTCAAATCCTCCAGAAACAGGTCCAGGTTCTCCTTTGTCATGTGCCTCATCAATATCAGCCGCAGGGCTCTGTTTGGCTCACGTGTCATGGAAACGTGCCAGTCCTTCTTCATCAGATCCTCGCGGACTATTGCCGGATTTGGAACATTCAGCGCCACTACATTCATGATGGGCTCAATCGCTGGTTGGACGCCGATCTTCCTGGCGCCTTTCACCAGGTGATGGGTGAGGTCCATGCAGTAGTCAACCATCTCCTTGAAACCCTCCCTGCCAAGATGCATCATAACTGCATAAGTAGCTGCAGCGGCAGCTCCGCTCCTCGTTCCGGTAAGAGAAGCCTGCCTTGCCTTGGTGAGGTAGTGCGTCTCAGTCTCCAGAGCACTCAGACACTCCTGACCCCGGAATAGCAGGCCTCCGGCAGGAATGGTGCTCATGCCCATCTTATGGGGATCGATGGTAATTGAAGAGACTCCGGGCACGGAAAAGTCCCAGGCGAACTTTCTATCCAGGAATGGCAGGACAAAGCCGCCAAATGCAGCATCCACATGCAGGTGAATGCCGCGGGCCGCAGCCATCTCTGCGAGCTTGTCGATAGGGTCCACCTGGCCGTACTCGGTCGTCCCGGCTATTCCCACCAGGGCCACGGTCTTATCATCCAGCAGAGACTCGACTGAAGACAGATCGACCCTGAGGCTCTCATCCAGCTCCGCCTTGCGAACCTCCAGAGACAGGATGTCTCCGATCTTGTCAAAGGAGAAGTGAGCAGAGGCGGGAACAACTATATTGCCGCCTTTTATGCCGGCCTCGTTCCTGGCCGCCCGGATGGCCTGAATGTTGGACTCGGTGCCGCCTGTGGAGACATAGCCTGATACCTCCGGACAGCCAAGCATCTCGCCAAGCATTGTAACCACGCGCTCTTCCAGCTCGGCCACGCCCGGAAACAAACCCGGGTCTCCCAGGTTTGTCTCCAGGAACATGTCGTGGGCCCTTACCGCAATAGGATGTGGCAGGGTGCACATGGTGGATAGGAAGCGGTCGTAGCTGTAATCGCGTGCTCTCGTTTCCGCCAGAATGGCCATTACCTCATCTTCGGAAAGGGCTTTCTCTCTCATTTTGATCCCATTCATGCTATTCTTCAGTTCCTGTTTCTCAGTGCTTTGAGCATCAGGATCTTCTCGCTTCTGGCAACGGTCTCCCGAACGGTCGCCACGGCATCGATATTGGCCGATATGCTGGTAATGCCGATCTCCACCAGCTTCTTGGCCATCTCCGGGTAGGATCCTGCCTGGCCGCAGATGGAGGTCTTGACTCCGGCCTCATTGCAGCGCTCGACAACATACTCGATGAGCTTGAGGATGGCGGGATGCAGCTCTGAGTACAGCCCGGCCACGTTCTCGTTGTTGCGGTCCACTGCCAGGGTGTACTGGGTCAGGTCATTGGTTCCAAAGGATATGAAATCGATTCCAT
>DAONDW010000288.1:0-2134 GCA_035402785.1 Methanothrix sp.
GTGATCTACTGCTCAGGACATTATCCATCTCAGGGCAGAAAACCTTAAACATTTGCAGAGGATATGTCACCATGGGAGGCAATAAAATTGATTAAGAACCCTGTGATGATTGCGATCATTTTGATCATTTTACCTCTGGCTAATGCTTATGATCTTCTTAATAATAATGGATTGAATTATTACATTTCATATCTATATGATGGAGATAATTTGACAAGAATGCAAGCTGTAACGCATATAGCCGAATCAAGAGATGAAAGAGGCTTATTGCCTTTAATTGAGGTTATGAGGTCTGATGGCGACTGGAGGATACGGGCAGCTGCTGCAAAGGGCTTGGGAGGCTTTGCTAATCGAGGACAGGTTGAGCCCCTAATACAGGCACTCAATTACGATCCCAATTCATTTGTAAGATCTGATGCAGCCAATGCTCTTGGAAACCTGAACGATACGAAGGCTATTGGTCCGTTGAGCGTTTCTCTTGAGGACAAAGATCCCATGGTTAGATCATCAGCAGCATATGCACTTGGAACATTGGGAAGCACTGAGGCCGTCAACTCATTGAATAGGGCACTTGATGATGAAGATCCAATTGTTCGTGTGGCAGCCCAATGGTCCATGGATCGGCTAAATCATAGCATAAACGATAGCATGAAATTATAGCATCCAAAGGAATGAAATGATGAGAGCAATGATCCAGTAGATGCCAGAAGAACAACTGCAATCGAGAATATCGAAAAGGTCAATATTTTAATATTTCGATATTTCGATCCGGTTGCCCTCTATTTGCACTTCCCTTTTCCGGTCTTTATGCACTGATAGCCATCTTCTTCCACATCTGCCTCGGTGGGCAATTTAACCTTCGTCTCCGGCATTTCGAAGCGGGCAATCACTGGTGCGTGGTCAGATTCAGGATAGAATATCTTTGGGGCGAAGACGATCGATTCGTCATGCAATAGCTCATTATGAACTTCTGATCCCTTGAAATAGGCGAGCATAGTCCTTGAGACCAGGATGTGATCGAGCATCTTCCCCTTGCCATTGTGCAGAAGGGAGTATCGAGCAGGCTCCGGAATGTTTCTCTCTGTAGGCACCATAATTCGCATGGCAAGATCCATGTTGCCTGTGTTCTCCACGTCGCCCCGGATGGCCTCGATGGATACTTCATCGAACTCCTCATTGAAATCCCCACAGACTGCTATGAGAGCGCATGGGTCAGCATCAAAGAGATGGTCTATCAAAATGCGCGTCTCCAGCGCCTGGCCGATTCGTTTCATTGATGAGATAAAAACGCCTTCGGCCCAGCCAGAGGCTGTCTTCCAGGTCCTATCAGACAGCTTATGCCCCTGAATGTTGGTCGGCCTGCGGCTTTTCAGGTGCAGATTGATGACATCGAGCATCATGTTGTTGGGAAGCTTCACCCTGGCGTGCAGAATGGGCCTCTCCCATGAGATCTCCCTGGCTTCCTCCTCCTCAGGAGAGGCAGTGACCTTCTTGTATCGCGGTGCTGGGGCATACTCATGCAGATACTGGTCATGTTTTACAATATCGTAGCGGCTGAGGATGACAAGATTGTGATGATCGAAGGCTTCGTTGCCATTGGGATTTATGGTTGTGACCCTTTTGTAGCCCTCATAAGGCGTGCACTGCAGGAGCTGGTTCATGGCATCCAGACGGATCTTTCTGCCACGCCCCCTCTGGCCGCAGACCTCTTGCAGACACAATATATCTGCATCCAGGCGAACCAGTTGGGGCCGCAAAATCGGTATGCGCTCCTCCAGGCTAGGCAGTCGGTCGCCTCTGTCGTCCAGGTTCATCAGGTTGAATGTAGCAATGCGTAGCCTGATAGGCATATTTCGTCTCCATCAGAGGGCTTGTCGGCCATCATGGTTTAGTCTTTTGGTCGGATCCAAAGCAGACAAAGATTTTTCGTGGTTTTGGTGCGTGCTGCTCCCGCATCATCGGTTATTTTTCCGTCACCGGATGAAGATAATATCCTGATTCTTCGCAATCTTCTATGGACAAAGGAATAATCGGTTATCCGCATTTTGGACGATAATTTTCGGCAACTAAAGACCTGATAGCGCCCGTAAGACGCAGATGAGCCGACCGATGGCATAAGTTTAAGTGACTTGGG
>DAONDW010000289.1:0-2121 GCA_035402785.1 Methanothrix sp.
CTTTGCGCAGGTCCTCCTCAAGAAGCCGAAGACCCTTTTCGAACTGAAGATCATCAATTAGCTGAAGGCACGAAAAAGCCCTCTCCTTAAAGGGCGTGGCATCGGTGGTAAGCGATGTCTTCTTGATCTCGTGAGCAGTTACGTTGACATAGCCCGCTTGATTCATGGCATCGAGCAGCGCGGTGACTGTTGGGTATCGTGCGATGTCTGCCTCAGCGGACATTGGCCAGTACCGCGAGAGTGGCTCCCTTCTGCGAATCATCTCTGTCGAATCTGTGAATGTGCATATCCTTCTCCCAGGACGGAGGACTCGAATGCTCTCCTCGAAATATCTTCCAGGGCTGGGCAGATGGTGGATGACATTGACCGAGAACAGCAGATCGAAGAAGCCATCCTCAAATGGGATGCAATCGGCGGACCCCAGGCAGACGCTCAGCCGGCAATGAACCGGCGCATGACGCCGCATTCCTTCGGACGGCTCGACGCCCCAACCAGTACAGCCAGTGCAATCAACAAGAGCATGGATGTGGTTTGCAGTGCCACAGCCAACCTCCAGAACCCGTGATGCTGGTGTGATGGAACAGAACGATTGCAGCTCGGTGATCACATGCTCGCTTACCTGTCGGGTGCGGGAGTATGCATCGGCTATGGCATTGTAATCCGTCTTGGTCATCTTCATCATCTAACGGGAGCAGGTCTTCTGCCTCAATTTTTATTACTTTTTGAATAAAGAGATTGGCAAAAGCCACCAGGCATGGGAGGGAAAATTCGCGGTCGACTTTCGCCAGTCTGTAGAACGTCAATTGCCGTATTTAAGGTTTTCTATTGACAGCATGAGCCAGTGATTCATGTCTCTGCCACCAGCCAGGCTGTTTGATGTTGATGGCATCTCAAGAAATGATTTTATATACGAACATACCACATTTTATCTCTCAGTAGTGCAATTTGGAATTGAGCAGAAGGACTCGGGCTCATGACAATTATTGAAAAGTTTCAGAATGCGATATTGGCCATCCTGGCATGGATAATGACCCTTGTAACTCTTTTAGTAACGCTGGATTTGATCTATACCCTGGCTAAGTATCTGCTTTTGCCTCCCATAAATCTGCAAATCAATGAGCTTCTCAGCTTTTTCGGAAGCATATTGCTGGTGCTGATCGGTGTAGAGCTTCTCGAGACCTTCAAGAACTTCAAACAGGATAAGACCTTCAATGTGCTCATCGCCTTGCTGGTGGCCCTGATCGCAATATCCAGGAAGGTCATAGTAATGGAGATAGAGGGCGATCCGAGCGAGACTGAGCTGATCGGGATCTCGGCGTTGATAATAGCGCTATCCCTGGGATACTATCTGGTCAATAAAAGCGGGTCTATAAAAAAATAATGGTCAGCGCAGCATCACCCGGCTGAGCGTCACCAGAAATAGGGCCATGAGCAGCCATCCCAGCAGCGTCTCAATCACCGTCAGCGCCTCATAGCCTTCAATGATGCTGAAATTCTGAGGGGTCTTGCCCAAAAACTCCATGCTGCTGAAGTAGAATGCATCGCTCTGCGATACGCTCACCTTCGTCATCGAATGCACATTCGCAGAATCCGGCTGGAGGGCGCCACCAGTCCAGAATATGCCCGCGAAGAGGAGGATAATGGTCAGGCTGAGCAGGATGGTGTGCGACGGTCGCACTCCATAGCCGCAGGAGATCCAGGCCAGGTAATCGAACAGCTTGATAAAGAACTTGTGCGAGAGAGCCTGCTTTTCCTTCCGGTATTGGTAGTAGCAGTTGTCCTGGTCCTCGAACTGCTCCAGATTCCTGAAGTTTCTGGTGAGCGTCAGATACACCGATCCGTTGAAGGGAATATGCTCTTTGATGATATTCCAGCGGACGACTATGCGGCTGAAATTGAAGTCCTTGAGGTGGATGCTCGATCCTTCCGAGAAGACTGCATCAGAAAGATTCAATGTGTACACCTTGGCATTGGCCAGGTGGAAAAATTTATCGAACCTTGCCCGGCCAAAGTCGGCGTCGTTGAACTTGGCCCGCGAGAAGTTGGCATCGACTGCGAAGTGGGTGCGGGTGAAGTTGGCCTCTCTTTGAAATTGCGCATCGGAAAAGCCGGCATCCTCAT
>DAONDW010000290.1:0-2116 GCA_035402785.1 Methanothrix sp.
CATTCAGGCTGTAGCTGATGATATCAATGAGGTTGCTGCAGAAGCTGGAACTCAATGTGCGATCGTTATTTATCTATTGAGAAAGATTGACAGAGACCATGAAAGTTCTGGCATTGAACGGAAGCCCTCACATGGATGAGGGAAACACTGCAATGATTCTCAATCCCTTTTTGGAGGGTATGAAAGATGAGGGCTGTGAGGTAGAGGTTTTTTTCACAAAAAAGCTATCCATCAACCCATGCAACGCCGACATGAGCTGCTGGTTTGTAAATCCTGGCGTCTGCGCCATCAAGGATGACATGCAAATGCTCCTGCCCAAGATTAAAGATGCTGATATCATAGTCTGGGCAAGTCCTGTCTACTATTCAGGCATCACCGGGCCACTCAAGAATCTGATGGACAGGCAGCTTCCACTCTTTGGAGCCAACGCACAGGTCAAGCCTCAAAAGGGAGTGCTGGTCTCCACATGCGGCGACTGGAATCTGTCCATGTTCGAGCCTCTTCTGATGCAGATGAAGGTGCTCTATGACCGACCTCAAGAGGGCTATGCATTCGCAGGCTCCCTGCTGCGTCCGATGGCAGACGGAATGAGGGAAATGATGAAGGCCGGTGAGACGAAGCTTATCGACGAAGTGCTGAAGGCTGCCAGAGAAGCTGGCCGCAGGCTTGCCAGGGATGGCGTCATACCCGACGAGCTGCAAAAGCAGGTAAGCCGCGAACTCATGCCGAAAGCTGCATATTACAGGGCTGCGGAGCAGATGATGGAACAGATAAAAGCTGCTGCAAAAAATAAAAAGAATTAAATTATCTTTTTTTATTGCGAACAACAAGAACCGGGCATTCCGCTCTGCGGGATACGTCGAAGGTCGTGCTCCCCACCCGGATCTGACGGCTCCAGCTTTTGCCCTGAGAGCTCATCATGATCAAAGAGACATCCTGCTTTTTGGCAAGCGTCAGAATCTCCTTTGCTGGATGACCCTGCAGCACATGAACTGTGACCTTTCTGTCCTTGCTTGCCAGCCGCTCTCGCAGCAGATTGAGCCTTGATGCAGCCTCATCGAATTCGCTGTCTGACTCAATCACATAAACGAGCAGGATTTCATGCACTCCGTTGAGCTCTTCTGCCCTGATTATCGCCTCTTCTCCCGCTGATGAGAGGTCGGTTGTGAGCATTATCTTTGAGAATATGTCCTGGCAAAGCTTGCCCTGGGCTACCTTTTCGCCCTCCGTGTCCAGTGCCTTGTGGCGGATGATGAGCAGATCGCACTCCGCATTTCTCAAGACCTCGGTGGAGACGGACCCAAGAAGCATGCCCTCGACAAGCCCCTTTCCCTGCGCGCCCATGCAGATGAGAGAGACTGCCTCCCCGGCTGCAGTGCGGACTATTGCCTCGCCAACGCTGCCGCCGTCGATGACCTGCACTCCTTCCTGGGGTTTGAGCCTCTGCAAATTGACGCCGTCGGCTCCGCTCATGGGCTCCACTATGACCTTTAAAAGAGGCTTTATGCCCAGATTCGTCTTCAATCCCCGGGCCATGTGATCAGCCTGTTCGGCCAGCCTGGTCCTGGCCTCGTCTATGAGTGTGTCGTAGCTCCATCCCATCTTTTCCAGGCTCATGGGATTGCCTGCATCAAGGACATGGAGGAGCACAATCTCCTCAATTCCAGGAACTGAAGTCAGGCACTCTTGCATCCTGTGAGCATAGCCAGAGAAATCTGTTGGAACGAGAACTTTTTTGAACATGGCGTCATCCTCTCTCTCATAGTCCTGTATCACAAAATATATTAAGTCAATGCCGCGTGCCAGATGGAGAAGATTCCATGCGAAAACGTGAACCCACAAAAAAGACTAATTCAGAGGGCGAATTCTTATTGAGCCACTCTCAACCACGATCTCGATCCTCCTGCCAGGGACCAATCCCACCTCATCCATCATTTTTTTTGTTAATTTTATCTTACCAGTTCCATTGACTGAGTGGAGAAGACGTTGCTCGATCTTCATCGAATTCACACCTCGTCTATTGATGCCGTTTATGGTGTCGCGGCACATCAAATTCTTAATGCCTAATCCTAATATAACATGATCTATTATGGTATATTAGGATTTCGCCATGTTC
>DAONDW010000291.1:0-2110 GCA_035402785.1 Methanothrix sp.
ATCATGTCTGCATCAAGAAAGAGAGAGACGAAGGAGACCTGCATAGAGGCATTTCTCAATATCGAGGGAGACGGTCAGATCCAGGTTGATACCGGAATAGAGCTTCTCGATGAGATTCTTTTCGCGATCTGCCTGGCAGGCGGATTCGACCTGAAGCTCACGGCCACAGGCGACATTGAGACCGGGGATCATCACACCACAGAAGACACTGCCATCACTCTTGGCAGCGTCCTCGCTCAGGAGATTAAAAACGGAATAGCAAGCAGCATGGTCGTCTCAGGGCAGGCCCTCGCCACGGTTGTGGTGCGCTTTGGCCAGCCTGGCTATCAGGGCAGCTTCTCTCTTGAATCCTGTCATCTGGCAGGCATGGACACGGAAAATATAAGCCACTTCCTGCGCGCCCTAGCCTACAACGGCCAGTTCAATCTGGCAATTTCGGCCCAGGGCGGCGATGATAAAAGCCGTATCGAGGCCATGAGCACTGCTCTTGGAAGAGCCATAAAAAAGGCGGCCAGAGATGACCTGGCCCCAAAAAGATAGGCTATGATCTGCGCCTGAAATGGATATAAGCTGCAGCAGCCATAAACAGCGACGAGGCAAAAAGGCCGGGAGCCGGGCTTGCCATCGTTTTATTGCCTGAGTCCTGTGAAGCTGCAGATATGCTGTCCTTTGATGCGGCATTCAAAGACGCATTCTCTGCTATTCCTGGGGTGACATTGAAAAATTGACCTGTGGCCCAGATGGCATTGACTGCGTTTTCAATCCTGATCTGAAGCTCATATTTGCCGGGCTTTGCGCCTGAATAGACAATATGCGGCTCAAGATCCTCGAAATCGCCCTGCAATGTGTGGTTGATGCCGCTTGGAATCCAATTATAGTTCTTGATGTCAAATAGCTGAAGGATGCTCTCTTCCGGCACTATTGCGAGAAAGTCCTTTCTGGCTGTGGAATTGGCAACCATTGAATCGTAGTCAGATGTGAGATTGAGTTTGCCATAGTCCTCTCTTGAGATGTAATAGATGGACTTGCCATCTGTAATGGTTCCAATTCTTCCACCGGAATCAAATGACACATATACAGATCGCGGTTGCGTAGACTTATTCAGGAAAAGCAATCCCAGGACGGGATTGCTGTCGGTGTCAGGAATGAAGCTATCATTGTCGCTTAGCTTTTTGACAGAAGCATTCCACTGCCAATCAAAGATCCACTGCTCGCCAGAGCCCTGTCCGGAATTGATGAGATCTCTGGAGAAGACCGTCCTGTTGTCCGCATCAAGGATATTTACCAGTACCTGGCGGAGTTCAGCCGCATTTTCGATCATGCTGAAGTTGGCAGACTCTGCGGAAGTTATATTCCCTGGAAGCCTGACAGCGGGTGCATCAGGTGCGGGAACGACATTGATATTGGTGTAGAGGTAGTAGCGGAGTGACTCATTATCCGCTATCCTGATGTTCATGGCCGGGGCGATATTTACGGTTGAATCGCGATTGAGTTTTATCTGATCGTCATTCACCATGAGTATCCCGTTTGGAAGGACTGCCACGATCTCAAGCTCTCCAATTCCATAGCCAGGTTCTACTGGCATGATATATTGGTCGGATATCTGGAATATGCCATCTATCGTTGCAAAACGATTTTTCCCATCATCAAAGACTCCGCCGAAATGGATCTTGATTATGGGCATGTCATCTATCTCCTTGAGGTCTTTTTTATAGACATATGTGGAATTGGATTTTACAACTGAGCTGTCCACAACGGCTCCGTCTTTTAAAAGCTGAATGAAGATGCTGTCATTATCAACATCTCGAATACGCATCTCATAGCCCTCATCCAATGTGTAATTGCCTGCCAGAATTGCCGCATTCATCAGCTCGGCGTCCCGCAGCACCACTCCCAAATACTCCATCTCCAGCAGGCTCTTGGATGCTTTTGGACCTTCAAGAGTGGAATCATAGCCGGCAAACCATGGGACAGAGACGCCAGGAAAGCTAATCACGTAGTAATGCCCCCAGGGCTTATATTCAAAGTCCTTTGGCTGGATAATCGAGGTATATTGAATTCCGCTCTGAACTGCGGTATTGTTTTCCTCATAGATCTTTGGTGATGAAAC
>DAONDW010000292.1:0-2075 GCA_035402785.1 Methanothrix sp.
CCAATGGAATTGAAGAGACCTGAGCTTGCAGGATGCCTGAGAGCCACAAAGGCAATGATGCCCTGAGCTGAATGCTGCCAGAGCTCCAAGCGCAAGCAAGAGTCGCACAGGCAAGAGTCGAACAGGAATGAGTCGAACGAGATTGAGCCACCCAAATGAAAATCGCATAAACAAGAATCACACGAAAAGGAGTCGCACATTGAGATGATCGAGAAAAATGGCGATGCCGTCCAGAACAGGGCTGACCGGGAGCTGCGGGTAGCCCTGATTCATGCCAAAATAGACTGGAAGGACAAAGACAGAAACATCGAAAGGCTGCTGCAGCTAAACAGAAAGGCAGCAAGCTCAAAAGCCCGCATCATTTTGAATACTGAGCTTGCAACAACTGGCTATGCATTTGAGAGCAGAAGGGAGATCGCACCGCTTACTGAATGCATTCCTGGCCCGACGACCGGGGCCTTTGGAAGAATTGCCAGGGACTTTGCCTGCTACATCGCCTTTGGACTTGCGGAAAGAGACGCATCTACTGGCATCTTCTACAATTCCGCGGCAATGATCGGGCCTGATGGCACACTCCTGGCCCGCTACAGAAAGGCTTCGCCTGCATTTCGGGAAAACCTCTGGGCCGCCAAAGGCTGTCTGCCAGTGCCTGTTGTGCCCACGAATTTCGGCTCACTGGCTCTCGTCATATGCGCTGACTCCTATTCCTATCGCCAGGCGAGAATTGCAGCTTTGCAGGGGGCAAAGCTTCTCTTGATACCTGCCAACTGGCCGCCTGAACATCATAATCCTGAGAAGTTCTGGAGGGCCAGGGCTTTGGAAAACGGCATCTATGTCATGGCCTGCAACCGAACGGGAATTGATAAGGTCATGGATTGCAGGAAGGCCGAGTCCTTTGTCATCGATCCTCTGGGCCGGGCCATGAAGCAATTCAGCTCTCCGGAGGATTCCATTGTCTATGAATCGATTCCATTGAAAAATGGAGAAATCGATTGCGATTGCAGAATGCAGCAGTGTCTGCGTCCAGGTCCATCCGGCATCTTGAAATCTCCCGGTCTCTTGAAATCGAGACGGCCTGGCTGCTATGGCAATATCTCCCTGGACCCATACTCTTACATCAATATTGAGCTGCTACTCGGGCTGCCTGCTGCAGCGCAATTCACTGCTGCAACGCTTCAATTTCGGCCCAAGCCTGGCGATTCCAGGGCAAATATTTCCGAAATGCTCTGCCTGCTCGAAAAGGCAAGAGGAAAAGCAAGAGAAAAAGCAAGAGAGGTGACAGGAGAAAAGGCAGGGGAGATTACAGGCGAGATGGCAGGCGATGGCTCAGAGCACAGGCTGAATCTGGCTGTCTTTCCGGAGCTGGCCACATCAGGCCCGGTCTTCGACCTTGAGAGAGCAGATGCGGTTGCCGAGCCGGTTCCTGGAAAAACGACAGAGATCTTTGCCCAGAAGGCAAAGGACAACGGGCTATTCATGGCATTTGGAATGGTTGAGAGGGATGAGGAAGACGATCGAAGGCTTTTCAACAGCTCAGTTCTCGTAGGGCCTGATGGATTCGTAGGACGATACAGAAAGGTCCATCTCTCAGAACTGGACAGAAACTGGGCAGTTCCCGGAGATGAGGGCTTTTCTGCATTCGACCTTCCCTTTGCAAGGGTTGGACTGGCTATGGGCCAGGACCTATTGTTTCCTGAAGCCTCTGACTCTCTGGCAAAGCTTGGGGCCGATATGCTTTGCGTTTCAGCCCTCTGGACTGAGCAGTCCAGCAAGTTCATCTGGGAGGCGAGGCTGGGAGAGCAGATGCATCTGGCAGTGGCCAATCAGTGGGGTGAGCTTGGCAGATCGCATCATTTGAGCGGTTTCGGGAATCTGGCAGCCGCAGATCAGATAGCCAACAATCTGATAGCCACAGGCGAGAGCATGCTTGCCAGCTATTCCAGGTATCCTGAGAGAATCTCGCTGCAGAGGTCTAAAGCAGCCGGAAATGATATCAACATCCTCAATCTGGCAACAAAGGACTCTCGTGAAAAGAAATTCCTGGAGAACATTGATTACGGTGTGCTGCTGAAGCT
>DAONDW010000293.1:0-2073 GCA_035402785.1 Methanothrix sp.
GCCAGGAGGAGCCTGCCGTCTCCGGCCCCCTGTCCAAAAGGATCGCCGCGTATATCGAGATTGGAGCACCTCGCCCGGAAGCGAATCTCGATTTCTCCAGATGCACGGAATTTCAAAAGGAGATCTATGCTCTCGTTCAGCAAATCCCGCGAGGCAGCACAATGACATATGGCCAGGTGGCCAGACTCGCTGGCTGTCCAGGGGCTGCGCGGGCTGTGGGCCAGGCCATGGCAGCCAATCCATTTGCAGTCCTGGTGCCCTGTCACAGGGTGGTGGCCTGCAACGGTCCAGGCGGCTACTTCTGGGGAAAAGATCTGAAGACAAAGCTGCTCCAGCTTGAGATAAAACACCAATAACTTAAAATGTATTTATGTACCGATATATCAGCTTGTTCTTCTTGAGGTTGAGACATTTCCTGGCAGCCTGAGACACCTTCTCCCTGTCAACATCCCGGCAGTAGATTCCAAAGCGCCATGTGGCCCGATGTGCCCTTTCGAGGATGCTCACAAGCGGCGAGACCTCTCGCAGAGGCCTGACCTCTCCTTCTACCAGGGCCGGAAAGCTGCCTTCCAGTGTATCAGGAAGAGAAGGATTGTCCACCAGAATGTAGTCTGCATCTATCCCTGCCTCACCGGCAATTTCTGAAGCCAGGATCTTCTCGCTCGCCTTAAGGATGGAAGAGTCAAGGCACTCCAGTCCAACATAGACCGCCCGCTTGAAAATCCTTCGCGATCTTATGCGTGACGCCATCTCTCCTGCAAAGCCCCCAGCCTCTGCAAGAGAGGTGAACAGCTCAATATCATCCATATCCCGAACAGAGGACGCGCTGATGCCATCCTCGATCATGCGATGGATCCCGGCTGAGATCATGCATTCTGAGATGCGGCAGACATGGTGATAGTAAACTGAGGGATGCATGAGGAGCCGGGAGATCAGAAGCGATGTTGCCGCCTGCACGCCACCTGCCTCCACCACGAGCTTTTCGTCATGAAGAGTCATCTTCTGCAGCAGACGCAGGCGATCTATCACACCATAGGCCACGCCCGTGTAGTGAGCATCCCTGATCAGGTAGTCCATCCGGTCCACATCTATTTCGCCGCTCACAATCTGCCCGAGGCCATGACCCTTTATGGCCGCCTGAATATCGGTAGCGCGAAGACCATATTTGCTCAAGACCTCGGACAGCTCGCTTTTCTTCAATAGGTCCATTATGCATTCATGCTCCTTTCGCAGGTATGGCGCAAGAGCAGTTTCTGTGGCATGTGAGAGCGGTCCGTGGCCCACGTCGTGCAACAGAGCTGCCACACATACATTTTGCCGCTCCTCCACAGGTAGATTGAGGTGGCTCGCGAGAAGATCTGCCAGATGGTAGGCCCCGAGACTATGCTCGAAACGGGTATGATTGGCTCCAGGATAAACAAGGCTGGCGAGGCCAAGCTGCTTGATCCAGCGTAGCCTTTGCATCTGAGGCGTATCAGCCAGTTCCAGGGCCACGCCCTCCAGTTTCACATAGCCATGCACAGGGTCACGGATCTCGGTCATCGAGGCGAACTATCCGATTCCTGCTTTAAAAATGTAAGCCATGGGCTCTTGCAGTTGAGCGGCATGGCCGATGTCCTGCTGTGCAGATGGCGGCAGAGACAGCAACTGATCAGCTGAGCTTATAAATTCTCATCTGACCGTTGTCAAACGCCTTTGAGAACCCATCAATATCATCTCCGTTGGCCATTCTGGTGAAGATGGTTTGCTTTTTCAAGTATGGTCTGATATCAGATATGCCGGAGCTGAGGTTGTCAGGCCTCCTCATGTAATCGCTGAAATTTCCATCAGCAGCCATCACCAGTGTCCAGTACTTGCCCAAATCATCTGACATTGTAAGTGCCCAATTCGCCCTGTACCTTCGGGAGATCTCCTTGGCAGACGTTGAGTTCTCTGATATGAAGAAATCTGCCACATCCCTCACTTTCTCATCAGACTCATAGGGATACCATAGAGCATATTCAATCTTATGCCAGGGCTTTTTCGAATCCGCATAGCCTGCAATGGTACTCTGGATATTTCTGGATGCTTCAT
>DAONDW010000294.1:0-2068 GCA_035402785.1 Methanothrix sp.
CTCGGCGTCTATGACCTGAAAGCCGCTTTAACCAAGATGAATTCACTTGCCAAAAGAGCAGTCTACATCTTCACATTTGCTGATGGCAAGAGAGATGACGGCTTCAGGCATTTCATGAGGAAGGGAAAAGAGGGCCAGGATAGAGGTCATGGCAGGCATGGCAGGGGCGAGATCGGCCCGGCAGGCTACCTCATGATCTACAACCTGCTTGCTGACATGGGCATTCTTGCTGACATCAAGGTCCTCCAGTGGAATTCCAAAGAAAGCTACAAGAGCCTCGATGAGGCCGTGGCCGACTGGAAAGAGATGCATGAGCTGCCCGACGAAAAGGAGCCCGAACTGCGAGAGTTTCTCTCTGAGAGGCTCGAGAAGGAAGGAGACGGACTGATCCTGAACCGCCATCACAAACAGGTCTTGATCTCCTGGCAGAAGGACGCAGTCCTTTCCGCCTAGGAGGAAAAATACAATGGTCTCCATTTCCCTTCTGGCCGGATCTGTCATCGCTCTCGTGATATTGGCCTCATCAATCCGCGTGGTGAAGCAATATGAGCGGGCAGTCATACTCCGCCTGGGAAAGATCAAGAAGGAGAGAGGTCCCGGCCTCTTTCCTTTAATTCCATTGATGGACAGGATGGTTCGTGTGGACATGAGGGTGAGGGAGCTTGATGTGCCCAAGCAGACTGTGATCTCCAGCGACAATGTCACCCTCGAAGTGGATGCAGTCATCTACTACAAGGTGGTGGACGCCACGAGGGCCATAGTCGAGGTTGAGGACTTCGAGGCAGCGACCCTTCTTTTAGCCCAGACAACACTGAGAGATATCCTGGGCCAAAACGAGCTTGACACTATTCTCTCTGACAGAGATGACCTGAACAAGAGAATCAAAGAAATTCTGGATTCGACCACTGAGCCCTGGGGCATGCATGTTGTGATGGTCACAATGAGAGACGTCTCTCTTCCAGAGAATATGCTTCGAGCCATCGCCAGACAGGCAGAGGCGGAGAGGGAAAAAAGAGCCCGCATCATCCTGGCTGAAGGAGAATTCCAGGCCTCTAAGATGATGAACGAGGCTGCGGATATGTATGAAAACAAGCCGAGTGCTCTTAAATTAAGGGAGTTCCAGACTCTGACTGAGATCGCCAAGGAGAAGAATCTGATCGTGGTCTCTACAGGCTCAGACGGCATAAAAAATAGCCAGGATCTTCCCCTTTTTATGGGGCTGGCCAAAGCAGTAGCAGGCAACAGTGGCAGGCAATAGCAGCAGGTAATGACAGATGACTAGCTTTCGGACGCTCTTCTTTCGGGGAAAGCCGGATGCAAGCCTTTCCCGCAGCAGGAGGGCCGGCAAAAAAAGCAATTCCGAAATGGCACATGAGAGATTCAAGTTCATCCGAATCTTCTTTGTGCTGGGAATAGTAGCCCTGCTGGTGCTCCTCACGGGAATCATAATCACCCTTGGCCCTCTGAATATTTCAGTTACGGACTCCTATTCTGCGCTCATGGCCCGCTTCTGGCCTGACTATTTTTCTGTGGATGCTCTCACATCCCGGGTTGTCTGGAACATCCGGTTTCCCAGAATCCTCGGAGGGATCATGGCAGGATTTGGCCTTGGGATAAGCGGCTGCGTGATGCAGGCTGTGCTCAAAAACCCCCTTGCAAGTCCATTTACCCTCGGCATCACCTCCGGAGCACAGTTCGGAATAGCCCTCGCGTCCGTCATCGGCTTTTCCATCCTGGGCGGGCCTTACTTCATAATCGGCAATGCATTCTTCTGCGCTCTATTGTGCTCGCTATTCATCATCGGACTTGCAGCCATCAAGGGAGCAAGCTCAGAGAACCTTGTGCTCGCAGGAATTGCAGTCAACTATTTCTTTTCATCCATGAGCCAGCTATTAAAATATTTTGCAACTGATGAACAGCTTCGACTGATGACAAACTGGGGCATGGGCGATCTTGCAGCCTTCTCCTGGACGAATTCGAAGCTGCTGCTGATAATATTCGCAATCTGCATTCCCCTGCTCATGACCAAATGCTGGGACCTGAACATCATGACCGCAGGAGATGAAAC
>DAONDW010000295.1:0-2066 GCA_035402785.1 Methanothrix sp.
TGAGATATGATTCGATGTCCCATAATTTACCCACCTACAGAAGTCCTAGCCTCGTAGCCAGCTCATTTGCACTGCCCTCTTTTGCCAGCTTGACGATGGCCTTCTTCTCTCCCCGGGAGGTTATCATGGTCCTGACTGTCAGGATATCGACATCATAAAGCTCTTCCAGGGCTTTTCTGATCTCCGGCTTTGTGGATTTCATGTCCACGAGGAACTCCAGAGTCTCACTGGAGTCGATCATGCCGGTGACCTTTTCTGTGACGTAGGGGCTCTTGATGATCATTGCACTGCCTCCTGGCTTTTCTTGGCCAGCTTCTCCAGGGAGGATTCAGTCCAGACAGTAAGCCGTCCGGCTCTGGTTCCCGGAGCGAGCAGCTCGGCGTTCAGCCTCTCCACTGTGACGAAGTCAACGCCAGGGAGGTTTCGGGCGGCCTTGCCGAGGCCGGCATCGGTTCCGGCGACGATGAGCAGGCTCTTTCTGCCCTTATATTTTCTGCCCCGCAGCTTGCCTTTTCCTGCGCGGATGTTGCGTCCGAGCTTTGCTCGCATGACATCATCCCACAGGCCTGCGGCCTCCAGGAATTTTATGACATCAGAGGTCTTGCTGAGAGACTCCAGATCGTTCTTTGCAACTACTGGAAGCTCTCTTGTAAACCTGTGGCCTCGCGCCTGAACCAGGCCCTGCGAAGCTGTTGCAGCAATGGCTGAGCGGATGGCCTTTCTTCTCTCCTTCTTGTTGACTTTTTCGGAATAATCTGCATTGGGCTGAGGAGCATGAGAGCGGCGGCCTCCTACTGCCATGGGCACGCCTGCGGCCTTTCTTCCGTTCTTGAGTCTGAGGACTCTGGAGACGCCGTGGCCTGGACCCC
The DNA here is from genome assembly GCA_035402785.1 of Methanothrix sp. GTDB lineage: Archaea > Halobacteriota > Methanosarcinia > Methanotrichales > Methanotrichaceae > Methanothrix. The sequence continues at coordinate 870 of DAONDW010000295.1, forward strand.
AGGACTGAGCAGAGGTGTTCATGCCTGCATAGAAGTGAGGACCATAGGCCTGCAGCCTGTTGGCCTGTGCGGCGAGCACAGCTCTCTTGATTATGTCCGGCCTGTATTCTTCATCGAATACGGCTGGCAGTTCAATTTCGCCGCTTGCGTTTCCGGATAGATCAATGACATTTGCCTTCATTGCCTAGACCCCCTGCTTGGATTCCTGGCTCACATAGAGGAACTCGGGAGCTTTCACGAAGTTCTTGCCAGGCCTGATGGCATGTCTCACGCGGACCAGTCTCTTGATCGGGCCTGGAACGCTGCCCTTGATCAGGATATACTGATTTCGGACCAACCCGTAGCCTGGGAATCCGCCATCGGGAGTGATCTTTGAGCCGTCAGTTCCTATGAACATGAGTCTTTTGTTGTATTCGGTTCTCTGGTGGTAGCCCATCTGGCCGAGCTGCGGCACGCGCCAGCTTATGTGCGATGGGTGCCAGGGGCCGAGGTTGCCCACATGTCTTACCTTGCCTGTGCGGGCGTGCTTTCTCTTGGCGATGGCGATTCCCCAGCGGCGCACAGGGCCCTGCAGCCCTTTGCCCTTGGTGACGGCTGAAGCGTCCAGCAGATCTCCAAGCTCAAAGACGCTGGAGACCGGCACCTGCTGGCCCAGGAGTGACTGGGCGAGCTTGAGCCTGTCGAGCATTGAGCCGCCGTTGATTGGCATCTCCATGATCTCCGGAACCTTCTTGGGAATTCCTGTGACAAGGGTTGGATTTGTGTGGACGAGAACTCTGACGTCTGCGATGTCGCTTCCGAGAGCCTCCAGATCGCCTGCTGATGTTCCGTGGGTCTTCTTGGGCACAGTCATTGCGCGAGACAGCTCTGGGCTGAGGTTTTCTGCCCAAGCCTCGCCTGCGGCCCTGAGCCCGCCGTTAAAGTTCTCATAGGCGCGCACTGCCACCACGTTGATGGGCGGAACCTCCAAAACAGTCACGGGGACGGATATCTCCATGCCCTCGGTGAGGCTTTTCGGTCTGTCATCGATCATCATGACATGGGTCATGCCTGCCTTGTAACCGGCAAAGCCTGCGATCCTGGCGCGGTCCTCCTCCGGCCAGCTTCGAATTCTGGGGACCTCGCTCTTGGCCCTCTTTCGTGGGCTGTAGGACAGCGAACCTCTTCTAGGTCGGTGTATTGTTGCCATTTAGTCCT
>DAONDW010000296.1:0-2046 GCA_035402785.1 Methanothrix sp.
TCAATCATGTTCCCTCAAGACCCTGTGGGGCGTGCCGTGGGCTATCATCTCCACAGGGCAGCCGTAGGCCTTCATTATGTCATCGCCCGTCAATTCCCTGGAGTCATGATAATAAAGGCGCTGGTTCAGGCAGGCGATTTTGCTCACGTAGGTCGATATGGCTGTGACGTCATGCGAAACCAGGACTATGGCGATTCCCAAGTCGCGATTTAAATGGCAGAGAAGATCATAGAAGTCGGACTGCTGGGCCGAGTCCACGCCTGCTGTAGGCTCGTCGAGCAATAAGAGCTCCGGATCTGAAACCAGGGAGCGCGCCACAAAGACCCTCTGCTGCTCACCGCCTGACAGCGCTCCAATCTCGCGATCGGCTCTGTCCTCCATTCCCACAGCCTGAAGAGCCGCGAGAGCTGCCTGTCTGTCCTTCTGGCCATAGCGGCGCAGGAGGCCTGTGCGGCTGAACCGCCCCATTAGCACGACGTCTTTCACTTTTACCGGAAAGCTCGCATCAAAGACGGTCTTCTGGGGCATGTATCCCACGCGGCTTCTCGCAGCCACCGGAGAGAGTCCGAAGATTGTGATCTCTCCTCTGCTGGGCCTGATCAGGCCGAGCATCACCTTCAGGAGAGTGGATTTGCCGCCTCCGTTGGGGCCGATGAGCCCCAAAAAATCGCCTGCGGTAAGCTCCAGGTTGATGTTCTCAAGGACTGCGTGCTCTCCCCGGTGGACCCAGAGACCTTTGATTGATACGATTTTCTCTAACATGTGATCAAGTCATGCTCGATGCGATTGCTTTGCCTGCAAATTTCATGTTTTCCAGGAAATCCCCAGCCAGCGGGTCAAGCGTCACGATGCTTGCGTTCATCTCCCGTGCTATGACCTCTGCAGATTTGGGATTGAATTCAGGCTCGACGAATATGGTTGTGATATTGTTTTGCCTTGCCAGATCCACGACCTGACTTAAGTACTTCGGTCCGGGCTCCTTCTCGTTTTCCATGAGCGGCACCTGCTGCAGGGAATAGTCGCGTGCGAAGTAGGTCCATGCAGGGTGATGAACAACGAATATATTCTTTCCGGATTGAGCAAAGGTTTTGTTCAGCTCCTGGTCGAGAGCATCGAGCTTTTCGAGATAAAGGTCTCTGTTTTTTGAATAATAATCTTTGCCGGCTGGGTCAACCTCGATCAGGCCTGAACATATGTTTTTCACCTGAATCTCGGCGTTCTTGAGAGAAAGCCAGACGTGCGGGTCTATTTCATCCTCATTTTCCTTCATCAGGTCCACGCCCTTTGAGGAATCAACAACCACCATTTTTTTGTTTGCTTCAAGCATCCTGTCCATCCAGAACTCAAGGCCAGCTCCGTTCATGACATAAAGATCAGCTTTGGACACGCTCACCATCAAAGACGGCGTTGGCTCGAATGTATGGGGCTCAGCACCCGGTGGGACTACGACTGTGACGGAAACCCTGTCGCCTCCAACAGCTCGCACGAATTCGGCCAGAGGAGCGATGGTGGTCGCCACGCCGATCATGTGCGAAGCGCTGGCATTGCCATTGCCAGTTATATTTTCCGGGGCATTTTCAGGAAGAGCACCGGATGAGGAATCATCCTGAGACAGACAGCCTGAGAGCATGACCGCTGCCAGGAGAATTGAGAATGCAAAAAGATAATTCATTTTATCATTCATATTACTACACCTTTTGGACTTTCTGAGGATCGAAGTTCTTGCCGATGTATTTTGAGCGGGTTTTTCCGCCCTCGCGCCAGTAGCCATACCAGTATGGGCCGTGCGGACAGCCCTTGCAGTTTTTGCCGCAGGAGACGCGCTCCAGGCGATATGTAATGGAGCCAAAGGTATGCACCTTGAGAACCTCCCTTTTGGCCGGAAGCTCCTCTTCCTCCGGAGGCCTGCTTTTCTCAATTTTCTCAGAGATGAGGCGCTCGATCAAGTCCCTTACCTCATAGAGAATGGAGAGGTCCTGGCGCTCCAGGGCACGGGCGATTTTATCGGGGATCAATAGGTGGTCTTATGTAACGAAGGATATAAAG
>DAONDW010000297.1:0-2011 GCA_035402785.1 Methanothrix sp.
GCATCGAGAAATCGCCTCTGCCCGGTCCCCTGCCCAATTATTTTTTTCACAATATTCAATACATTCTTCTCGCTCTCTTCCCAATATCCTGGATATAGCTCAATCCTCCTGATATTCTGCGCTGTCATTCTATCCTCAGGATCCGGATATTGGTACTCATTTTCCTTCATGGCAATGCTTCTCGCGAGAAGAAAGGAATTTCGATCTTGCACCCGATTTTCACATTCCAGCCTAACTCATCCAGTCAGTATGCAGGTCCTCCATCTCCCAGCCAAGCCTCTCCCTTATGATCAGATAGCTCATCTCTGGAGGAATGGCTCCGACCTCGGTGCAGATCAGGTCTATGTACTGATGAGGTGTGACATCAAATGCAGGGTTTCTGACCCTCACATGCCTGTATTTGGAGATATCTGGCAAAACCTCGGTTGGTTCGCGCTCCTCTATGGTCACGAGATCTCCGAGAATTGTCTGGGGGCTGAACTTGTAGGTCTCTGCCGCAACCATGAAGCTGGTCCTGGCCTCACGGGCAGAGAGCGCGATCTGTGCAGTGCCGATCTTGTTGACGAGCGTTCCATTTGCGGTTATCACATCAGCTCCCACAACCACCAGGTCCACCTCATTGATGACGCTTCTCACAGCCGAATCGACGACGAGTTCGGTCTCGATCCCCAGCTTATCCAGCATGCCGATGGTCGTGATTCCCTGAAATCTCGGTCGCGACTCAGTCGCAATCACCTTGATCTTCTTTCCTGATTTATGGGCTGTGCTGATGACTGAAATGGCTGCCAGAGAGTTGCAGTGAGTCATGACGACATCTCCATCTCTGATCCGTCTGCTTCCGATCTGGCCGATCTTCTCAAGAGCCCTTTCGGAATTTGAAATAAAGTTATTGGAGTTGTCTACAATCGCCTGCCTGGCAGAAGGCAGGTCGTCTGCACTGTACTTCATCACCATGCGTATGGCATTGGAAAGCGATACTGCTGTGGGCCTGGTCTTGAGAAGAGTCCCGGCAGCCTGCGATATCTGCTGATTGAAATCTTCAAGGCTTTTCGCTTCAGCCGCTATGGCAAAATCGCGCAAAGACGCGGCGGCAGCAGCGGCAATTCTCCCGGCTCCCCGAATCTCCATGCTGCTTATCCTGGCAGATGTCTCCAGCACCTGATCAATTGGCTTCATCTTCTTGTCCCTATGCCGGTTCAGGATAAATCCGTTTCCAGTGCAATCGGCAAAACCCGGAACGACAAGCATCGAAGGCGAGAAATTATCGCCCTGGAGCGGCATGGCATTGGTTGAGAGGCCTGAAATGCCTGCAACTTCAGTCATGGGAGCTTTCACAGAGAATAGAGCTTGCGGGGCTGAGCATATGAAGTCCAAACATTCCTCCTGATATCCATGATCTGTTATCCAATTCAGGAGATCCCGTCACACGATCCCGATTTTTCAATCTGAATCTGCGAACGTGTCTTTATGTTCACAGCTTGCGGATTTCTCGCATTCATGTAATACAAGCAAGGACACAAAAAAACATTCGGGACTGCTTACATTCGAGACTACACATGCATGAACTCCTGGGGAAAAAGGTAAATACCACAAATGATGGAAAACCCATGGGCCACAGCAAATAGAGAGCTTCTATTGTGATTATAGAAGCAGAGCAGTCTGATTTGGCCACGCAAAGCCCGATCTTGCTCATGATACTCCATTGCAATACTGGCCCTCGGAAAGGTGCTGTGGTCGTTCCTCCTCCTGTTTTGAGAAAAACATTGTGATCCTTGATCTGGGATCATGCAAAAAAATAAAAAAGCGATTCCTGCTGAGCCGATAGTGACTCAACTATCGGTTGGAATTTGTTTTTGCTATTGGTCACCGTGTCGTAACATGCATCATCTGCTGGCGGAAATCAATATGTGTGTGGCGAGAATTGTCCTTTTCTCGTCGGGACTTCGTGGCTTCGCGCCTTCGCGTGATGCCCTGAATTTCACGCGAGGCCGCGAAGGGCACGAAGATGCAA
>DAONDW010000298.1:0-1998 GCA_035402785.1 Methanothrix sp.
AGGTCTATCAGGATCATAGCTTATTGCATCTCTCCAAGATACGAGGACAGCGCCTGGCATCTAAAGCAAAACAGGGGTAACCTATAACTATCAGTACTTCAACGATCTTTTTGTGAAGTTACGATGCTAAACCTGGCCCTCGCCACTTGCATAGCTATTGGCTTTTTCCTTGGAATCATCAGTGGCCTCATCCCCGGCCTGCACCTCAATAACTTTGCCGCACTACTCCTGGCCACCTCGCCACAGCTTTTAGCCTGGGGGCTGTCGCCCTTTGAGGTCTCCTGCATAATCCTTGCTGCCAGCATTTCTCAAGCGTTCTTTGATGCAATTCCTGCGGTATTTTTGGGAGCACCAGACTCAGAGACGGCCCTCTCTGTCCTTCCAGGGCACAGGCTCATGCAGGAGGGCAGGGGAATCGAAGCTGTACGGCTCTCGGCTTTTGGCAGTGCCGGGTCTGTCATCTTCGCCCTTCTTTTGATTGTGCCTCTCTCCAGGATAGCCTGCGAATATTACGACTATCTCACCAAATATGTGGGAATCCTGCTGCTTGGCATGGCAATCATGATGATTCGGTCAGAGATGGGGCCACAAATCGAGGGGCAGGGAAGCCTGGCACACTACAAGTACAAGGCCATGGCGAGCCTGCTCTTTGCGACAAGTGGGCTGTTGGGCATCTTCGCCTTCGGGCATGAAAGCCTTCTGCAGTCGCCTCTGGGCCTGGAGCCGCAGGTCCTGCTGCCACTTCTTTCCGGAATATTCGGGGCCTCGTCGCTGCTCATGAGCCTGACTGCAGAGACTGAGATCGCTCTGCAGATAGAGAGCAAGATACAGCTTTCTACAACAGCGCTTGCCAGAGCAGTCTTCTCAGGAAGCCTTGGCGGCTCCATTGTGGCATGGATTCCGGGAGTCTCGCCTTCAATCGCTGCTATCACTGCACATCTGGGAACAGCCCCTGGACCTGAGGAGTTTTTGGTCTGCACTGCGGGAGTGAACACTGCAAATGCCCTTTTCTCGCTGGTTGCGCTCTATGTGATAGACCGGCCCAGGAGCGGAGCCGCCGCAGCTATACAGGAGCTTATGACCCTGGATCAAAACGCACTTTTTCAGATGGTGATAATAGTGATACTCGTGGCTGCAGCATCCTATCTGGCCTGCATAGCTACAGCTCGCCTGGCAGGAAGGGCCATATCCAGCATCAACTACCGGCTGCTATGCCTTGGAGTGCTGGTCTTCCTGGCAGCCATGAGCTATGCCTTCACAGGGGTCTTCGGGCTTTTCATATTCTTTCTGTCCACTGTCGTGGGGTTGATCGCGCCGGTGGCAGGAATTCACAGGACCCATGCAATGGGAGTGCTGATGCTGCCATTGATTGTGAGGTATATCTGATTCTGCTGTGGTCTGGGAAAAAGACAAGCCGCGAAGCAAGAGCGGGAGAGATGACCAATGGGAAAAATCCGTCGCAAATCAGTTTTTCAACTGGAGCAAACAACGATCCATGCACGATCATGCGCCCAAAATAAAACTTAGCTGATAAAGCAGCCTATGAAGTAAGGGTTTACGAAAACCATATCGATTTGCTGTTATCTGTCCACAAGGAATTCTTGGAGACCTATGATTGGGAAGAAATCGGGCACTGAGAACCACCTGCAAAGCCAGATCGATTGCATATGCAGGAAAGATGCTGGAAAGCTGATATATTGTTGCCCCCAGGTCCATTCACATCGAGCGAAACGCCACGGTCAGGCTTGCCAGAAAGCACCTGGTATGGACCCTGCCTGACTGCCCAGCCAAGAAGATCCTATCTTCCGTTCGGCCAGAATCCAACCCAAATCCTTTTTGCCAGCCAGTGCAAATATCAACCGTGTATCTGCTTCGTTGAGATGCATCTTTGGACGTCCAAATTTCTTTGGTGCCAATGGCTCTTTGTTTTTCATCCAGTGCTCCCAGACACGATTTACTGTTCGGATACTTGCTTTCATCTCTGCGGCAATGATTCTG
>DAONDW010000299.1:0-1997 GCA_035402785.1 Methanothrix sp.
TGAAGACATGACAGACCTGCACAGTTGCATTGCGATTGAGCAGCATGGCTGCCAGAGGCTTGCCCACGACGTTGCTGTGGCCCACAATCACTGCTTCAGCCCCTTCGAGCTTTTTGCCGAGCTTTTCAAGGGCATAGATGATGCCTCGCGGCGTGCATGGAACGAGATTCTCTGCTCCGAGGAGCAGGGCACCCATGTTCACAGGATGAAATCCATCCACATCTTTCTCAGGCAGGATGCTCATCATGGCCTTTTGAGGAGTCAGGCCTTTGGGAAGAGGAAGCTGCAGCAGAATGCCGTTGACATCTGCCTGGCCATTCAATTCCATGATCTTTTCAATTAGATCCTCCTCGCTGCTTTTTTCAGGCAATACCACGTTTTGAGATCGAATTCCAACACGTGTGCAGGCAGAATGCTTGAGGCGTATGTACATCTGAGAAGCCGGGTTTTCGCCCACCATGACTGTAGCGAGCCCTGGCACAATGCCCTTTCGGGCCAGCTTCTTTACCCTCTGGGCTGTCTCAAGCTCGACTTCTGCCGATAGAGCCTTTCCGTCGATTATCATTTCAGATCGGATCCATCTAGTCTCATCAATTATTTTAAACCATCATGCCAGATCCGGATACAGCGGGAATTTTGAGCAAAGCTCCCTTGCCTGTTCGCGAACGCTGGCTATGGTCTGTTCGTTATTGATGTCGCGCAGGACCGTGGTGATCAGGTCTGCAATCTGCTCCATCTCCTTTTCTTTCATGCCGCGCGTGGTCATTGCGGGAGTGCCAATTCTAATTCCGCTTGTGACGAACGGCGTGGCCGGATCGAAGGGAATCATGTTCTTGTTCAATGTGATGCCGGCTCTCTCAAGAGTCTCGTCGGCCATCTTGCCTGTGATGCCCTCTTTGATCAGCTTGACGAGCATGAGATGGTTATCTGTTCCGCCTGAGACCAGTTCGAACCTGTTGGCCAAAAGCCTCTCAGCAAGAGCACGCGCATTCTTGACCACCTGGAACTGATAGTCCCTGAATTCAGGAGACAACGCCTCCTTAAAGGCGACGGCCTTTGCGGCTATTGCATGCATGAACGGACCGCCCTGCGTGCCTGGGAAAACGGACCTGTCGATGGCTGAAGCAAGCTCTTCTTTGCAGATGATCAGAGCGCCCCTTGGACCGCGCAGGGTCTTGTGTGTGGTGGTGGTCACAATATCCGAATAAGGCACAGGAGACGGATGAGCCCCAACTGCGCACATGCCTGCGATGTGAGCGATGTCTGCCATGACCTTGGCACCCACATCATCCGCAATCTCGCGCACAGCCTTGAAGTCTATTAGTCTGGGATAGCTTGAAGCGCCCACTACGATAAGCTGAGGCTTGCTCTTTTTCGCAATGCTTGCCATCTCCGAGTAGTCGAGCCTTTCTGTATCCTTTGAGACGCTGTAGGGTACAATCTTGTACATCCTGCCTGAGAAGTTGACGGGGCTGCCATGAGAAAGATGCCCGCCGTGGGCCAGGTTCATTCCCATTATTGTGTCGCCGTGCTTTAGAACGGCAAAGTAGGCTGCCATGTTGGCCTGGGTGCCGCTCACAGGCTGAACGTTGACGTGCTCAGCTCCGGCAAAAAGCTTCTTGCATCGATCGCGTGCCAGATTCTCGGCCACATCCACGTTGGCCGTGCCGCGGTAATATCGTTTGCCAGGGTAGCCTTCTGCATACTTATTTGTCATGACACAGCCCTGGGCCTCCATAACCGCTCTACTCGCGAAATTCTCAGAGGCGATCAGAATTATATTATTTCGCTGCCGCTCCAGCTCGGCCTGGATTGCAGCGGCGATTTCGGGATCTTGCGCATTTAAATGGTTCAATCAAATCACCAGTATGCCATTATGATATCAGGATTTGAGGAGATGCAATGAGGAGAGCAAAATAGATTATGGTATGGTTAATGGCACCATCCCGGAACAGCCATCTGAAATCGCGGTCTAATCCTGCTGTCAAACAGGCTAA
>DAONDW010000300.1:0-1951 GCA_035402785.1 Methanothrix sp.
AAGGCTGAAGACACGCCCACATTCTTCTTCGAATACATGTCAGACCTGGACCGCAAATGGTGGGCCATTGCGCCAGGCAATCCCAGCGCAGGAAGGGTCGCAGACGGCTGTGGAGGTTCGAACATCGCAGCAGACCTGCCGCTCAACGAGACCACCACAACTCTCGAAGTAGGAGCAGAATGGGTGCTATCCAGGGATCCGGATTACTTCTTCATGGATTTCATGGGCGGAGACATGGCAGGAGCCGGAAAGAGCGAGGAAGAGGTGAAGAATAACCTGACACGTCTGATCGAGGACCGTGCAAGCGAGGGATTCCTCAATTTCACAGCAGTCAAGGACAATCATGTCTATGTTTTGAGCAGGGACTTCGTCTCAGGGCCGAGATGGGTGATAGGCCACGTCTGCATAGCAAAATGGCTTCATCCGGATCTCTTTGAGGACCTCAATCCCGATGAGATGAACAAGGAGTATCTGCAGGATTTCCAGGGATTGGAGCTGGATGGAACCTGGATCTATCCGGAACCGCAATGAGTCAAAATCGTGCATTCGCTCGCTGGATGATGAGACAGGATCATCATCTGCAATTTTATTTTATTGGAGGATTTTCATGGAAAACGATTTGCAGCAGACAGAGCTAAAAGATAAAATCAGGGAATGGTGGAATGACCCAGGCCAGGACTACGATGGATTTCATGGTCATGGCGTGAATTCAGATATCGAAAAGGAGCTGTGGGGTGAAGAGGTCACAGGGCTTCTCGCATCGTTTGAGAGCCCAAAGGTGCTTGACATAGGCACAGGCACCGGCTTTTTGGCATTGCTACTTAGCCAGAAGGGCTATTCTGTGACAGCGGTTGACTGGTCTGTCACAATGATGCAAAGGGCCATTGATAAGGCCAGAGCTGCCAATCTGTCCGTCGGATTTGATGTACAGGATGCAGAGTCTCTCACATATTCCAGCGGCTCCTTTGATGCAGTAGTCAGCAGGCATGTCCTCTGGACGCTCGCAGACCCAGCCAGGGCAATCAGGGAATGGGCCAGGGTGCTCAAGCCCGCGGGCCTCGTGATAACCGATATTCCCCGGCTGGGCTCTCACTCAGGAAAGCATCATTACGGAGAGGAGATAGGCCAGAAGCTTCCGCTTGGAAACGGGGCAGAGCCTGAGGAGATCGTGGCCATGTTCGAAAAAGCTGGCCTTGCAAACGTCAGCCTGAAGCTGCTTGAAAAGCAGGGCGAAGAGCACAGAGAGCACAGAAAGACAATGCTCATATGGGCTACGAAGAGGTGAAAAAAAGATGAGCGACCACATGCTGTGGGCTGAGGCCATGGACCGGGTGCCGGCTGGCGGGCTATCGAGAAGCTATGCGTTTTTCGGACATCCATCCATGTCCACGAGCATCTTTGCTCCCAGAATCGACTCTGCTTTTCTGATCAATCCAGCAGGAGAAAAAATTGGGCTATCGCTGAAAAAGGGAGACTGGCTTCCGGGATACGGGCACATGGAATATCTCTATTCAGATATGATGCACTACTGGCCCGGGGATTATGTCTTTGGCCTGGTCCGCACTCCTGGGGTTTATGACCTCTCCTGGCACGGAGGAAAGAGCGGCCTGTTTCTCACGAATAGCTTTGCAAAGGTCGTAATTCACGCAGGAGGCGAAAATGAGGAGCCAGAGGATTCAGGTGCCAGGCCGTCTGGTGCAAATTGGACTGCTGGCTTTCCGCTGGAGATCATACCTGAAAGCAAGCCTTATGCTGCAAAGGCATCGAATCCTCTGAATTTTCGAGTGGAGTACATGGGAAAGGCAGTCAAGGCAGCTTATTATGCCTCATACTGGGCCTGGGATGAGCAGGGAGACCTTCGAGTACAGAGGGGGACGACCTCGGAGGATGGAAGCTTCTCTGTCAACCTGAGCCGGGGTGGCATGTGGATCATAGACGCCAGCCTGAGCCT
>DAONDW010000301.1:0-1948 GCA_035402785.1 Methanothrix sp.
AATATTACGAGGTCGCTGACTCCATTCTTTCTGATCCATAGAGCTGAGCATTGACCTGATTCATGATCTCCAGAAGGCTCAAGCCCCGCTGGGTAGTGATGTATTCCCCTTTTTCAATGTTTATAAAACTGCTGTTTATGAGGTCCTGCAGGTAATAATTCGCAGTCTTGAAGTTGAGGTTTCCTTCATAGACTATCCTGGTCTTGTTTGCCCCATTTCTACATATTTTCAGTATCTCGTAGATTATTTCATGTCTGTTTCTTTTCATATATCCCACTCCGTTTATTCACTAAATCCATCTGATGGCATTTCATCAGATGATGCTTTAAAAAAATACATCTGTATCTTTGATCCACAACTCCGATTGCCGACATGTCGATAGTCTTGGAATGCGCCAAGGCTACCGATGGTCTCTTGCAGGATCGAAGCATTCTTCTGATTTATGTCGATATCTCCTGCTCTCCAGGTCTCAAACGACATACATTCCACTCTCCGGAGTATTAATTGTATACATAATATAAGAATCCTTTGGGTGTAATAGTTTTAATTCTGGGTTTACAATAAACAGATCAGTATGAAACCGGATGGGAAAATATCATACCCGGATATCACCCTGATTTGCCGTGGCATTTCTTGTACTTCAGCCCGCTGCCACATGGACATGGATCATTTCTGCCGGGCTTGAATATCTGATGGGATTTTTGACCATCTTTTATAAATGTCATGATATTAGCAGGCGCCCTGCCCTGGCGAATCTCATTGGCCATGAACCGCATGGGCCCATCTATGTGGCTGAAAAATTCTTTATAGCCAGAACAAAGATAATTCAGTCCCGGCTCGCCATCCGGCGTTTTTATGAAGCGGTTCTTTGGACATTCGCCATAGCAGGCGAATTTCACCTCGCACTTCTGGCAATATTTGGGCAGACTATCGAGCTTATCCCTTCCGAATTTTCGCTGCTTCGTGGAGCTGGCCATCTGAGCCATGCTTTTCTCTTGAATATTGCCAAGAAGATATTTCGGCTCGACGAAGTGATCGCACGAATAAATGTCGCCGTTGTGCTCCATTGCCATGGCAGTTCCACAGGTCGGCGAGAAGGCACAGATTCCTGGAGGCACTCCCGACCAGGCAGCTAAAGCCACATCAAAGATCTGCACAAAGGTTCTGCCCACATCCCTGCGCACCCATTCATCGAAAACCGAGGTCAGGAAGCGGCCATATTGCTCAGCCTTCACTGAACGATCGGTGACCGTATCTCCTTCCTGAAAGCCCGTATCGTTGTCCCTTTCCACTATGGGTATGAACTGAATGAAATTGGCCTTTACCTCATCTCTCAAAAAACGGTAGACTTCAAGAGGGTGGTCTGCATTTGCAGCATGGACTGTGGTCAGGATGTTATAGTCAACCCTGTGGCGCTTCAAGAGCCTCGCGGCCCTCATCACCCTATCAAATGTAGGCCTGCCAGCTTTATCCACTCGATAGGCATCGTGAAGTGCTCTCGGCCCGTCGAGAGAGAGCCCTATGAGAAAGTTATTATCATGGAAGAATTCGCACCATTCGTCATCGAGAAGGATGCCATTGGTCTGCATGGTGTTCTGGATGATCATATTCGAGCGCCTGTACTTCTGTTGATGCTGAATCGACCGCCTGTAAAAATCCAGGCCCATGAGCGTCGGCTCGCCGCCCTGCCAGGCGATGGTCGCCGCCGGGATTCTCTGAGCCTTTATGTATTGCCGGATGTAGCTCTCCAAAATCTCGTCCGGCATTTTAAAATTGCTTTTCGGATAGAGGTTTTTCTTGGACAAAAAGAAGCAGTACTTGCAGTCTAAATTGCACATGGCTCCAGTGGGCTTCGCCAGGAGATGAAAGCCAGAAAGTGCATCTGCTTTGCTCATTGAAAATGGTTATCTCTTCAAGGCTAATTAACCTTTAGCCAAAAGTCGCTTCC
>DAONDW010000302.1:0-1940 GCA_035402785.1 Methanothrix sp.
CGTTAAATGATCCGTTTCCCATTTGTCGCGTGTGAGACATCCTTCGCGGAGCATATGCATCTGAATTTCAAATGGAATAGCCCGTATATTCATATTTTATTTGATTCAATTGCTATCTAATGTGACCAAATAATGAAAAAGTATTAAATACTGAGGGATTCCAGGGAAATGTGCGTGGTGATAGTATGAGTCACAAATGTGCCATATCGATTTTGTCTCTCTTCGTCCTGCTGGGTATGACTTTTGCGCAGAATTCCCTCTATCTGGGCACGGGGATTCGGGATGAAGTCATCAACCTGGAGGCGGGGGCAAAGCAGCCCGGTCAGAGCTACCAATTCGGTCAGTCGGGGTTCGTTACGCCGAGCATGCCCCAGACTATGGCGTTGAGCCCCAATATCATGATAAACGAAGCAAATGATCTATTGGAAGTGGCGACGGCTGCTGCAAACGAATCTCTCATTGCAAAGAATGAATCGGTCTCTGCCAGAGATGAGGCAAAAGCCATGAACGCCGAGATGAAGTCATTGATTTCCAGGATCGAAGAGAAAGAGCAGAGCATTCAGTCCCTGCTGACCAGGTCTGAGCAGAATGCAGAGGCATCAGAAACGAACCTCCAACGCATACAGGAGCTTTTAAACAGGACAGAGGATGCCTATAATGATACGCTGGCCATTTCCCAGGAGGTCAGGGAGAACCTTAGCCAGATGAATATGCTGAAAAATGATGCTGAAAATTATGCAAATGCTTCTTTAAAGAACGCTCAACTTGCAAGTGAAAGCGAAAGCAGAATGATTCAACTGCATAACGAGACAAAAAGCATCTTCGAGCAGTGTCAATCCATTTATGATAACATGGCCCGTCTAAAGGCAGAGTCTGCTCAGTAACAAAAAAAGGGTGGCTTTTTGTGCCTTTTTCCTGGCAAGCGCAAAATGCCATCCTTTCGCCTGCCTTTTCTATGCGTCGTATCTCTTCAGATATCCTTCAATGTATTTTCTGATCTTTTCGCCTCGATAGACTCCTGCATGTCCCTCGCAGAGGATATCCGCCTGAAGGCTTAACAGCTTTTTCATGGATGCCCTCCACTGTTTTAGGTCTGAACCCCATGAATCAGAAAATGGTCCGTGAATGTCCTGGCCGAATAGAACCCTTCCGTCGCGAGTGTCGATGTAGACGCTGATGCTGCCTGGTGTGTGTCCCGGAGTGTGCAGGAAATTGAACTCAACGTCGCCCAATAGCATCTTCTCAGTCTCGCCTTTTATGAGCTGGTCCACTTTCACCGGGCGATAGTCCACCCCGTACATGCTGGCCGCAGTCAGTTCATTATTCTCGCCCTCTATTCCTGCGCGATCCAGCTCATGGGCTATGATCTTTGAACCATAGCTTTCTTTCCATGAATACAGGCCGCCGATGTGATCGATATGGCAGTGAGTGGCAATGATATGCCAGACCTCGGCGGGCTGCCTGCCAAGTGACCTGATATTGTCCTCAATTCTGCCTGTGCCATAACCAACACCCGCGTCTATCATCACAAGCTCAGATCCGGCGTCCACCAGATATGCAAAAGCGTCTTCCGGAGCGGAGAGACCCGATCCGCCTACAGCATAAACACGATCGCAGATTGACTTTGCTTTGCTCATATTCATCCTCTCATTCTGATACGAAATCAACACAGGATAGCGACTACTCCCCACATTGAATGGCTGGGCTTCTATGGCTTGCTATGCCAATGGATTGTAATTGCTGATTTGAGAATATTTATAGCCGCGTTCATATCCCTATCCAAGGGTACCCGATCCAGGAATAGCCCATATGGGAGACGGTTGTAGATCATTTGCAGGATCTGTCACCAACATCGACTGCGATATTGACTGCGATCGATGTAATGGCGTCACCTTTAAATACGGCTTCGATGTAGGAGAAGAGGCCGATGTGACAGGTTC
>DAONDW010000303.1:0-1929 GCA_035402785.1 Methanothrix sp.
GGACAGGCTTCTGGCCACAGGAACTGCGGTTCTCTCTCCAGAAGAGATGCTGCAGCTCAAGCGCGGCTTAGCAGTGCAGGCCAGAAAGGCAGCCGAGCACTGATTGGACGGGCGGAAACAAAAAGTATCAGCTTTATCATCAAAAAAAAAAATATAAAAAAGAAAATGTGACCGGAGTCTATTTTGCTCTCTGGATCACAGTGTAAAAGATTCATTGCCGATTAAATACAGCTTCTCGCCGCTCAGTCCCGCAGCATAATTATTTGCGCTGCTGGCATTGTAGCCTGCACCCATGGCCTTGAAGAATTTGTTTATGTAATCTCTACTGTATACGATTCCCCAGGATGATGTGGTGCCACCGCTGACTTCAGCCTTGCTCAGCGCATCCGCCCAGGTACCATCTCCCCTATCAGTAAAGGAATCGCATCCGATTATGAGGGCCATTCCATTGTTATTTGTATATTCGCTCTTCAGCTCTGATGCAGTCATGGTATCCCAGGTTTTGCCGTCTGAGGACTTGCTGAGATAAATTCCATATGAATTTGCATGCGTTGTGATGGCAGAAACCTTGTACTCATCCATCTGTTTGACCTTGTCCTTGGATACGGCAGAGTCACTGTAGTAGGTGACTGCGTAACCCTTGTTCTTGAGGGAAGTCATCACTGAATCGCGGATATCTTTTCCACCGACATCTGTTACAAACTCCCAGCGGCGTGGGTCAAGGATCAGAGCTGTATTGCTGCCAAATCCGGTGCTCGAAATGACCACATCGTCCTTGGTGGAGCTGGTGGAAACCGAGATGCTGCCGAAATGATCGCCATTCGTCTTTACTGCAGCAAAATCGCCCTCTCCTCTCTCGACCTTGGTCTTGATTCTCACATATGCCTTTTTGGCTTTGTTCCAGGCCCAATGCTCCTGGTATCCCAGGGATCTATCTAACCCCCGCGAGTCTATCTCCACGTATTTGCCGTATGCATCAGAAACGCTTCCTGTGGTATTTGCATAGCTGGCTGCACTGGTGGCCTGGAAGCTTGGCGCAGATATGGTTCCATTGATCAGTGTCAGCGCGAACATGGAGCTGTCTTTCTCGCGATTCGAGGCATAGGAATATAGCTGGCTTGTCCCTGTGGTTACAATCGAGGAGGCCGATTGGGATGAGCCAGAATACGTCTTGTTGGAATAAGCATTTGCAGTCGGACTGATGATTGTGCCTTTTGTCAAATATGTCGAGGATCCCGCATAATCCTTCTCTTTGTTATTGGAAATGCTTGATACTCTGATTGGGCCCGTGCTCGTTATGGAGTTCGCGCTTTGTGATACGCTCACTTCACCAGAATAGGCTACTGGATTTACATGGTAATTGGCAATCGAAGTGGTAGTTCTGCATGATGCCGATCCTGCAGACACAGAAGCCAAAGCAGCATCGCCTTCTCTATTGGAGGCATATCCACTGCCAGTCATTCCATATGCATTTGATGCCGTAAGCGACAGCCATGCTCCCACTCCGGACGCACCTGACGCCGAAGTAGATGTATAAGTCTGCCAATCATAGCTCCATGTCGTGGTCTTGGCTTTTCCATAGATGCTTCTGGATACCGTGGCATAGTTGCCCTTACGGTCTCTGATGTTTATTGAGCTGAATCGCAGATTGCCGGTTCCAGTAAAGGCATTGGACAGCGTACCTCCATCTGGATTAAGTCCAATATGCTCGCTTGCAGAATCATCTTCAGTAGCCCCATATTCAACAGTGGTAGAAGAGCTTGCACCATTGCCCCCAGTTGATGCCGTGAGTTCCAGGCCGGCAACCATGGATACGCTGATAAAAAGCGCCAGTGCCAGAGCCGGAAGTCCCCTAATGACACTCATTTTATATCCCTCTAAGTGATTTTTTGAAAGTAGATGGATCTCTTAGTTGATAAACCTGATTGG
>DAONDW010000304.1:0-1922 GCA_035402785.1 Methanothrix sp.
AAAGTTTATTTATTCTCGCTGCATTAGCCTCGCATTTAAGAGCATTTGGGGCAATCCATGGAGCTTGAAAATCTTCGATTTGGAACGGAACTGCTCAAACGCGGTTTCGCAAAGATGCAGAAGGGGGGCGTCATCATGGACGTCACCACTCCCGACCAGGCAGTCATCGCAGAAAAGGCTGGTGCTGTGGCCGTAATGGCTTTGCATGCTGTGCCTGCGGACATCAGGAAGATGGGAGGCGTGGCCAGGATGGCAGATCCAGCAGTGATTGAGTCTATCATAGGGGCAGTGACAATTCCCGTCATGGCCAAGGCCAGGATCGGCCACTTTGTGGAGGCTCAGATCCTTGAGGCACTGGGTGTGGACATGGTGGACGAGTCAGAGGTACTGACACCAGCCGATGAGTTTCATATCGAAAAGACGAAGTTCACAATTCCATTCGTCTGCGGTGCTCGAAACCTGGGTGAGGCCTGCAGGCGCATCAAGGAGGGCGCAGCCATGATCAGGACAAAGGGCGAAGCTGGAACTGGAGACGTGAGCCAGGCGGTCTTGCATATGAGGATGATCCAGGGCCAGATCAGGAGCCTGAAGGGCATGGACGATCTGCAGCTCATGAAGGTGGCCCGGGAGATCGAGGCTGACCTTGATATTGTCCGGGAGTGCGCGCGCATGCAGCGGCTGCCAGTGGTCAACTTCGCTGCAGGCGGAGTGGCGACTCCGGCAGACGCAGCCCTGATGATGCAGCTTGGAGCTGATGGCGTGTTTGTGGGCTCAGGCATATTCAAGTCCGAGAACCCGCAGGCCATGGCAAATGCCATTGTGCAGGCTGTTCACAACTATGATGATGCTGCGCTTTTGGCGAGGGTCTCCAAGGGGCTTGGCGCTGCCATGAAGGGACTTGATGCAGCCAGCATTCCCAAGGAAGAGGCTCTACAGACCAGAGGCTGGTAGGGGATCGGGGCTGGAAAGTGACGCGAATTGGAGTTTTGGCGCTGCAGGGCGACGTGTCTGAGCATGTCTCTGCACTTCAAAGGGCGGTGCAGTCTGTAGGCAAAACCATCGAGGTAGTCGAGGTCCGAAAGCCGGGCCAGATGGAAATGTGCCAGGCACTGGCGCTGCCAGGCGGGGAGAGCACCACAATTCGCAGACAGTTGGATAGCTCCGGGCTGGGCGAGGAACTGAAGGCTGCAGCACTTTCCGGCAAGCCCATTCTTGCCACATGTGCAGGGATGGTGCTGGTATCCAGTGAGATTGAAGGAGACAAACGGGTCAGGCCGCTGGGGCTCATGGACATCAGGATCAACAGGAACGCCTTCGGGCCCCAGAGAGAGTCATTTGAGGCAGACCTCGATGTGAAAGGGCTTGATAGGCCTTACCGGGCTGTGTTCATTCGCGCTCCGGCGATAGCGAGCATCGGCAGCGGAGTCGATGTGCTGGCACGGGTGGACAGGTCGGTGGTCGCAGCCCGGCAGAAAAATCTGCTGGCTCTTGCATTTCACCCGGAGCTGACTGATGACCCGCGCATTCATCAGATGTTTTTGAAGATGCTGGAGGATTAGCTCATGTTCTCGGAAAAGGACCTGATTGAAAGAAGTGTCGAGGAAATGGCCTCTGAGGTCAGGCAGCTACTGGAAGAGGCTGATCGCCTCAGAGAGGATCACGAAGCCATGCTGCAAAAGGTCATGCTTTTGAGAAACAGGTCTGTGGAGACGAGGCCATCAGACGCTGCTCTGGCTGAGAAGCTCTGGCTGGAGGCTGAGGAGTTGCAGGAGAGCGCCAAGGAGAACTTGCGGCTTTCCATGGAGAAAAGGCTTCGGGCTGCAGATGTGCAGCACAGGATCGATATTCATGACCAGATCGAGTCCATGGACAGCTCAGAAGATGTCTGGAAAAGGGCAGCGCGCGCTGGGCGAAGCTGAGAG
>DAONDW010000305.1:0-1916 GCA_035402785.1 Methanothrix sp.
TCCCGTCAAGTGGGCAGAGTTGGCACTAGGTGATAGCATTTGAATAAATTTATAATTATTGCTGTCCTGGCTGTGGTGGCTGTGATGTCGCTTGGCTGCCTCTCCTCCCCGGAGGAGAAGGAGAAGGCCTCAGCCAATGAGTCCACGCCTGGAAATATTACTACTCTGCGCATTGGGTACCAGCCGAGCACCCATCAGATCGCAGAGATGATCGCTTCTGAGAAGGGCTGGTGGGCTGAAGACCTCAAGCCCTTTGGCATAACCGAAATCAAGGAATTCGAGTTCCCGACCGGAGTACCTGAGATGCAGGCAATGGTCGCTGGAGAGCTGGATGTGGCTTACGTTGGAACAGCGCCGCCCATCTCTGCAATTTCCGCAGGACTGCCTGCCAAGATCGTGGCTGCAGTCAACATCAACGGCTCCAGCCTGGCTTTAAGCCCGGATAAAGCCTATACTGGACCCGCGTCTTTAGCTGGACTTTCCATTGGCACCTTCCCGCCAGGCTCGATTCAGGATACCGTCATGAAGAAGTGGCTCAAGGACAATGGCGTCGATATATCCAAAGTGGACATCAAGGCAATGGACCCAGGACCTGCCACCAGTGCCCTGTCTGCGGGCAAGATCGATGGCGTCTTCCTGCCGCATCCGGCACCGGCCATAATCGAGATGAAAGGCAAGGGCAAGGTAGCTGTTCAATCCGGAGAGATGTGGCCAAACCACGCATGCTGCAGCCTGGTTGCCACTGACAAGCTCATCAAAGAGCATCCGGAACTTGTTGAGCAGATAATCAAGACCCACATCAAGGCTACCGAGTACATCAATGCTCATCCTGAGGAGGCCGCAGAGGTCTATGCCAACAGAACCAAGAGCAATCTAACTGAGATCCGGCATTCCATTGAGAGCTGGGACGGCAAGTGGGTGAGCGATCCGAATCTGCAGGTGCCTTCCACAGTCGAGTATTCCAAGATCGACTATCAGATGAACTACACACAAAAGGAGCTGACCGAGAAGGACCTCTTCGACATCAGCCTGTATGAGAAGGTGAAAGGCGCTGAGTAAAGCTGAGAGCAAAGCCATGAGGAGCCGGAGTGCTTTGAGGGATCAGGGCATCTCCGTCCTTTCCATTTTGGGATTGATAGCTTTCTGGCAGGCTGCGGCATTTCTGGTCAATGATCCGCTGACGCTGCCAAGCTTCGTTCAGGTCGTAAGCGCCTTCATGGACAACTGGTGGTCTATTCTCACCCAGGACCTGCCTGTCAGCTCTCTGCATTTTGGAATTGGCCTGGCAGGAGGGCTTCTTGTGGCGCTGCCAACTGGAACTATCATGGGCTGGTTCAGGATTGCCGATCGCATCCTGGATCCAATTGTTGAGATCCTGCGGCCCATTCCGCCTCTGGCCTGGATTCCATTTGCTATAATCTGGTTTGGCATAACCAACAGCGCTGCTGGGTTCATCATCTTCATGGGTGCGGTCTTTCCGATATTGATCAACACCTATGTCGGATTCAAGAGCCTGCCTCGCGTTTATGTGGAGTCAGCCAAGGTGCTGGGCGCGACCAGGGACGCTGATCTCATCCGCTATGTCGCCATTCCTCATGCTCTTCCATCCATTGCAGCAGGCATCAGGATTGCCATGGGCATTGCCTGGATGTGCCTGGTCGCTGCGGAGATGTTTGGTGTGAGCAAGAATGGTCTCGGCTTCAAGATCTGGGATTCCTACGGGCACTACAGGATGGACGAAGTCTTCATGTACATGATTGTGCTTGGCCTCCTGGGGCTTGCCATCGATCGCACCTTCCGGTATATTGTCGAGGACAGGATGCTCAGGTGGCGGGTGGGCCTCACTCAGTAACTTTTTTAAGACATTAAGACAATAAGAAGTGCAAAGCCTTAATATGATACAAAATCGAGGAAAG
>DAONDW010000306.1:0-1901 GCA_035402785.1 Methanothrix sp.
TCAGCTTACAAAAACTGGCTCATCTCCAGGAGAAATGTCTTCACACTCTTCGAGCTGTTCTTCTGGCCAATGATCAGCCTCCTGTCCATTGGCCTTCTCACCAGGTTCCTGAAGGTCGATAGCTCAATGGTCTCCTTTTTATTGGTTGGAGCGATAGGGCTGACTATCCTTCAGGTGGCTCAGATAGACGTGGCCTATGTCCTCCTTTTTGACATGTGGTCCAAGAGCATCAAGAACACATTCATAGCCCCGATTAAAAGCTATCACCTGGTCTTCGGAGCCCTGCTCTTCGGCGTTTTGCGCGGCAGCTTCGTCTTCGTAATACTTGTGACAGTCAGCAACT
Organism: Methanothrix sp.; assembly: GCA_035402785.1. Taxonomy (GTDB): domain Archaea; phylum Halobacteriota; class Methanosarcinia; order Methanotrichales; family Methanotrichaceae; genus Methanothrix. The sequence goes on from DAONDW010000306.1 coordinate 344, forward strand.
ACCTCTTCGGCTTTGATTTTCGGGCGGGCGGCCTCCTGCCAGTGCTGATATTTCTCGCAGGCGTCTTTTCGATGGCTGCGATCATTGGCATCATCGTCTGCATATCAATTCTGACCTTCGGACAGAAGGCCGACGTCGCAGCCTGGAGCCTGAGCGGCCTGATAATGCTGGTGAGCGGAATTTACTATCCTGTCGAGGTTCTGCCATCAATTCTTCAGGCGATGGCCAAAGCCATACCGCTCACCTATTTTCTCGAATACTACAGGTCAATATTTATTCCCGGCCAGCATCATCTGATCACAGGCGCAGCACTTGCAGCATTCTACCTCATTTTAGGCCTGATCCTCCTGGATCGCGCCATTGAGAGGGCGAGAAAGACTGGCATCTTGCTACGGCTCTCGGAGTAGGCTAACAGGTTGCTTTTCGGACGGGAAAAAGAGAAAGCATTAAGCCAGATGAGCAATTCACAGTGCATGAGGTGTTGGAATTGATAGAAGGATATCTGGGCAAGGTTGCAGTGGGAGACGGCCAGCCCGTGCGGCTGATGGGCATCATAAACCTCAGTCGCGAATCCTTTTATCAGGGCTCAGTTGCCACGCCCCGCGAGGCCCTCTCACTGGCTGTATCCATGAAGGAGCAGGGTGCGGACATCATAGACATTGGGGCAGTGTCAACAGCTCCGGGCTCTCCGCCCATCGGGGAGGAGACAGAGAGAGAAAGGCTCTTTCCGGCCCTCGATGATATCCTTCAAAACATCGATATCACAGTCTCAGTAGACACCCAGAGGGCAGGCATTGCCAGCGAGGCCCTCTCCCATGGTGCAGATTGCATAAACGATGTCTCAGGACTCTCTGATCCAAAAATGGCTTCCTGTGTTGCGGACCACGATGGCTCTCTGATAATCATGGCCTCCAGGGAGAAAGCAGGCGATCTTCTGCATATGAACCAGATAATATCAATTCTTGGTGAGAGGGCCCGGATTGCAGAACAGGCAGGAGTATGCCCCTCCAGGATATCCATAGATCCTGGAATTGGAAAATGGATTTCAGAAAAGACGCATTCTCACGATCTGGCCATACTCGACGGCATGAAAAGGCTGCGCGTTTTAAGGCATCCTGTTATGGCAGCTTTATCCAGAAAGTCATTTATTGGCGAGGTTCTCCATCAGCCTGACCCCTTCCAGAGGCTTGGCGGAACCCTGGCCGCCACAGCCATTGCAGTCTACCTGGGAGCACATATCGTTCGCACCCATGATGTGTCTGCGAGCTGCGACACAATTGCCATGGCCCAGGCAATACGGGGCAGCCCTGCGGCCTGTTCAGACGCAGAGCTGGAGGTTGAGGTGCTTGGTCATCTGGGTCAGGGAGATGATCTGGCCGAGTGCTTCCGGGATACAGGGGTCGATGAGAGGGGGTTTGGCACTTTGTGCAAAAAGGGAGCCTTTCGCATGCTGAGCGTGAGAGGTCTGAGCAGCATGGAGGCCATAGTCATCAAACAGGAGATGCTGGCCAGAGGCGGCGATGCGGCCATTCCGAAGCTTGCTCTGCGCTGCGATCCG
>DAONDW010000307.1:0-1896 GCA_035402785.1 Methanothrix sp.
TGATCCGCCATTTTCCGCACTCCTCAGATACAGACATGACTGAAAGCTCGTCCATCATCGAGCCCTGTTCAGATAGGACCGGCGAGAGAATAAAGGCCAGCCAGAGCAACATAAGCATTCCTTGACGCATTTTTCCCATAGATTACACCTAGAGCGGAGCCATCCTGGGCATGATATTGGGATCGATTCCCTTTGCCAGCTCTGTTACATCCTTGAACCTGCTGCTGGCCGTTGTGGTGGATGATGCAACAACGGACTCATTGGAAGAATCTGCGGCGGCAGTCTCGCTCTTCTGCACAGCCACCGCCTTTTCTGTCGGGCTTGCAGAGGACGCCGAGGTCTCGACACTGGCAGGTGTATAGCCTGAGGTGTCCGGATTTATCAGGACTGCTGAGAATTTGCCCCGGCTGGCTTTGCCACTGCTATCCGATCTTATGAAAAATCCATCCATGCTCTCGCCATTTAGTGTGGCACCTATGAAGTAAGACGACACGCCATCGCCGTCTGCTGCAGCCATAGCAAGGGCGACATCATTCGCATTCATGGAGCCCGCAAGAGCTGCATTCCAGGGATGGTCGCCCTCATATTTTGCCAGGCCGAAAATTGACTGGCCGGACTGGCTCATAGAGAGAGTGACCTCTTTTTCGCCAAGAGTTGTCTTCCAGATGCCCTGAACGCTGCCGCTCGTTGATGTGACATTTCCGGGCGCAGATGTGCCCTCATCCGATGCATTTGACTGAGCAATTGCGCCGTCTGGCACAGCAGAATCATTCATCGCGCTTACAGAATCTATAGATGAAGTTCCCTGGGCAAAAGCCAGGGTTATGGATGCTGAGATTGCTATTAGAATAATTGCAATTAAACTGACTTTTTTAATCATCAAACCCCAAACCTCCATGATCGTCATTTTAAGGCTGACTTATGAAGGTTCGATCGTATTAATATAGGTTGTCCAAAATGGGTTGCCCGAATTTCCGCAAGCTAAATATACGAATCGAACTGATTTAATATGTGATGGATCCAGTTCTGGCTCAGGTGGGTGGAGACGCAACAACTGCACTCACGAGTAACATTTGGTTTATAATATTTATAGTTATATTCCTCGTTCCCATGATTCAGAGGTATTACCTGCAGTTAGCAAGGAAGAATGTCCTGGCAAAGCTCGGTAAGTCCCGCGGCACTCAGGTCATTACGCTTATTCATCGACAGGAGACCATCAGCTTCCTTGGCATCCCCCTGGCCCGCTACATTGACATCGACGACAGCGAACGAGTTTTGAGAGCTATTCGCTCAGCGCAAAAGGATATACCAATAGACATAATTCTGCATACGCCGGGAGGCCTCGCACTGGCAGCCACCCAGATAGCCATGGCCCTGAAGGCCCATCCCTCCAGGAAAACTGTGATCGTGCCACATTATGCCATGAGCGGCGGAACCCTCATAGCTTTTGCAGCCGATCGGATCATCATGGACCCGCACGCTGCCCTGGGCCCGGTGGACCCACAGCTTGGCGACGCTACAGGCAGCTATCCTGCCACATCGCTATTGGAGGTCGTAAAGAAGAAGAAGATCGATGAGATGGACGACAAGACCCTCGTTTATGCCGAGGAGGCGAAGAAAGCCATGAGCCAGATGAGAGTTCTCATCGCCAGGATCCTCGATGAAAAATGCGCAGGCGAGAAGCGGGATATCATCATCGAAGAGTTCGTCTCAGGAAAATATACCCACGATCATCCATTCATGGCAGAAGAAGCCCGCACATTGCTTGGAGAATGCGTAGAGACCGACGTCCCGGAAGAGGTCTACGCTCTCATGGATCTGTACCGCATGGAGGCAGGAAGGAGCCGTCCAGGCGTGGAATATGTGCCGCTCATGAAGCATTAGCATTTGGGCACA
>DAONDW010000308.1:0-1892 GCA_035402785.1 Methanothrix sp.
GCCATTTTGTTCAATCCGCTATCCAGGATCGTATAGCGTTCCGGTCGGATTTCATGTGCATGGATCAGGGCGGAAATGACAGTCTCCGCATCCAGGCCCACATCTTTTGCGCATGTGGGAGCCCCAACTGTGGTCAGGGCTCTCTTTATCATCTTCCAGTCTCCTCCATGCAGATACATCATCATGATGGTCCCAAGTCCACAGAGCTCTCCATGAAGCGCTTTTCCTGGAGCAATTCTATTCACGGAATGGGCAAATTTGTGTTCTGAGCCGCTGGCTGGCCTTGATGATCCTGCGATGCTCATAGCGACTCCGCTGGATATGAGGGCCTTGATCACGATTCTTGCAGACTCCTCGATGCCAGGCCGGATGTCCGGGGCCAGATCAACTATCATCTTTGCAGTCATGCCGGACAGAGCTGCAGCATATTCGCTGTATTCCTCATTTCTCAGGCGATGAGCAAGCTGCCAGTCCAAAATGGCTGTGTAGTTTGAGATTATGTCGCCGCAGCCGGCTGCCAGGAGCCTGGCCGGGGCCTGAGCGATGATCTTGCTGTCTGCCACGATTGCAAGTGGCGATTGAGCCTTGATCGATGTCGATTCTCCGTTGATAGTCAAAGATGCCTGAGAGGAGCATATGCCATCGTGAGATGCGGCAGTCGGCAGGGAGAGGAACGGCACGCGAGCGCCAAGAGACGCAAGCTTGGCAATGTCAATGGATCTTCCTCCGCCAGCGCCTATGAGAAAACCCGCGTCGATCTCTTTCGCCTGATTCTTTGCGCGATCCACCTCTTCTTGCCGGGATGCGCTGCATATGATTGTCTCAGGGTTGTATCCGCCATTGGCCAGGAGCCCGGATATGGTTTTGCCCATTACGTCCTGAGTATGAGGACCCGTGACGATAAGGGCTCGCCCTGTGAGGTTCAGGCTGGCGCAGATTTCCGGCAGTTCCTGTATTGCGCCGCTGCCTACCGCCACAATGCGGGGAAGTTCCATCCACCTAGATCCGCTCAAACTGCCTCACCAGCGAAAAACGGGCTTTGATATGAGTTGTCCTTACAATATAAAACCATATGCTTAGCATCATCAGCAGGTCACGATTTCAGAGCGCAGATCAGATAGTATGCGATCTCTTATGCAATTGACCTCAGAGCTGGTTCGATTGCGCGGGCGGGGAAGAGTGATATCAATTATGTCCTTGATCTTTCCAGGTCTCGCTGACATGATCACAATGCGGTCTGCAAGATATATGGCCTCATCAACGCTATGTGTGACGAATACCACCGTATTCTTCTCATCCTGCCAGATGCGGAGCAGTTCTGATTGCATGATGTTTCTGGTTTGAGCATCCAGTGCTCCGAAGGGCTCGTCCATCAGAAGGGCTCTTGGGTGATTGACCAGGGCACGGGCTATGGCCACTCGCTGCTTCATGCCACCAGACAGCTCATGAGGATAGCGGCCCTCGAAACGCTCCAGGCCAACCATCTTGAGGTACTGTCTGCCCTGAGCCAGGCGCTCCGCTGACGGGACGCCCTTGAGTTCCAGGCCGAAGACTATGTTGTCCATCACTGTCCTCCAGGGAAATAGCGAATATTCCTGAAAGACCATGCCCCGCTCAGGGCTTGGGCCTTTTATGGGCTCGCCATCAAGAGATACAGTGCCTGAGGTGGCTTCCTCAAGCCCTGCGATTATGCGCAAAAGCGTGGTCTTGCCGCAGCCAGAGGGGCCTATGAAGCAGATGAACTCGTTTTCTTCGATATTCAGGTTTATGTCCTGCAGGGCTATCATCTCTTTTCCATCTGCGAAAAATTGCTTGGATACGCCCTTGATCTCCATAAGAGCCATGCGATAAGAAATTGTGCAGTGAGAAGGTAAAGAGCTTTTGCACGGGGT
>DAONDW010000309.1:0-1891 GCA_035402785.1 Methanothrix sp.
CGTGACTTCCTCTCTGGCCTAAAGACCTGGGTTTTCTCTACCCCCGGACCCCTTCGCTATAACATGATATACCGTCAGATATTTCCAATATCATGGCATAGCACAGCCTGTAAACGGATTTAGGAGTTCTACCTCCATGGATGCCATTAGCATGAAGATGATCTGGGCAGTGATACGGCCAGAAGTGGTTGATAAAGTGGTAAAAGCCCTGACCGCTGCTGGCTTTGCAGCTATGACCCGCTTTGATGTCTATGGCCGTGGAAAGCAGATGGGTGTGGTCGTGGGAGGCGAGAGCTACGACATGCCAAAGACAGTCCTCATGCTTGTCGTCAACAGCGACAGCGTGGAGTCTGTGATGAAGATCGTAGAAGAGAACGCCCGCACGGGTAGTATCGGCGACGGCAGGATCTTCGTGGCACCGATTGAACTCGCGCATACCATCAGGACTGGAGAGCCAGGACTATAAGCTGCATCGTGTAGTCCCAAATGTTTGGGCATCATATGCTCTGACCTGCAAGTTACTCTCTATCCAACTCATTTAATTCAATCTCCATTCGATTCAGGAGCACTCTCAATTTGCATCCTTCCAGCATCAACATAACTCCTGAGTTTTGCTGTCAGGGATTCGCAGGTGGACAATATTATTCCGCAACTATTTTTATTCCGCCACTATTGAGCAATTTTATACCGCCAGTGACACCATTTGCTATCCACTTTAACCGCCTGGAGCTTTGCCAATTCCATGGGAGTCTATTCGATGGATTTTTTGTCTGCTCGCTTTGCGTCTCCGGCTCTTCGGAGCAATATCGCTCTCAAGATAAAAGGTATAAAGAAGATAAGCAACAATCCTTGAAGCGTTTTAAAAAAGAGTTCAGTGGACTATCTTGGAGATTGCCAGCTCCAGTATGTCCTCAGCTCCGCTTTTTCTCAACCGGGGAATGAGCTGATTGACTGCGGACCTGTCCACGACTGTCTCCACTGCATAGTAGTCTGATTTGTAAAGCTTGGAGATGGTGGGATTTTTCATGCTGGGAAGCATTGAGATTACCTGATTCATGGAGTTTTCAGGCACATTCATCTTGAGAAGCACCTTATTCTTGGCAGTTATAACTGCTGAAAGAAGAGTCTCCACTGCTATGATCTCCTCGCGCTTTTCAGGGTCGGCCCAGCTCTTTTTATTGGCTATCAGCTCTGATGTGGACTCTAGCATCACGTCGATGATCTTCAGGCCGTTCTTTTTGAGGGTTGAGCCTGTCTCGGTGAGGTCAACCACAACATCGGTCAGCTCCGGGACCTTGGCCTCGGTGGCCCCAAATGAGAACTGGATGTCCACAGGTATCCCCAGATTCAAAAAGAATGCCTGGGTGAGGCTTGGATATTCAGTTGAAACACGGCTGCCTGGCTTGATTTCTTTTGCTGAATGAATATTGAGACCCTCAGGCACGGCCACAACGAGCTTCACAATTCCCGGTCCAGTTTTGCCGTAGTTCAGCTCAGCCACATGAGACACCACGGCACCTGACTCCATGATCCAGTCAGTTCCTGAGATGCCCAGGTCGAAATAGCCTTTGGCCACATATCCAGGAATCTCCTGGGGGCGCAGGATCTTCACCTTGCCTATGCGCGGATCTTCTATGCGGGCGTTGTACTCCCGCTCAGTTCTCTTAACCTCCAGACCGGCCTGCTCGAAGAGCTGCAGGGTCTGGTTTTGCAGGCTGCCCTTTGGGATGGCAATGTCGATCATTTCGCTCTTTTGCTTTTCTGGATCATATTTTTGCCTTTTGCTCGATTGAGCCCGACCTGAATCAAACCTGTCTGACTTATGACTGGCAGAAATTGATTCCAATCAGACTTGATTCCAATCAGACTTGATTCCAATCAGACTTGATTC
>DAONDW010000310.1:0-1855 GCA_035402785.1 Methanothrix sp.
CCAATTGAGAACGAAGGATTGGTGGATATGATCAACAAGTCAATCTTAACTTTGATATTGCTTTTCTGCTTGCTTGGCAGTGCATCCTCGCAGGGCTATATGGGAACGGTCAGCACCGGCACAGGGATAATTCCGGCAATCACTGTTGGCAAAAGCACGTCATCTGAAGCGAGCGTTGGTGCAGTCTCTTCTCTTGAGAATCTTACAGGAAGCTGGTCACTGGATCTCAAAGGGTCCGAAAGCAGGCACCTTGAGCTGCAGGTCTACCAGGAGAGCGATCTGATTCTGGGCTCTGGCCAGATATCTGCAGGCCAGGCATCCCAGGCTGTGACGGCTGCAGGCACAGTGACAGGTGAAGAGATCAGCATATTCGTCTCTGTAATCGAATCTCATCAAGCATTCCGCATCAGACTCACGCACTCAGGATCCTCTCTTGCAGGGGAATACGATTCGCTGACTGCAGATGGCATAGAGCAATCCGGAACTGCAACGGGGCAAATGGTGCGCGTTGCAGCATCAGGACAGGCAACTGCAGTGGGCGAGAGCAGCAGTCCCAGCGCGAGCTCAGGCGCATATGTTGGAAGCGCCACGAAGAGCGCCGCGAATACGACAATTGTCAAAGAATCCAAGAGCATCTTTAAGAGCAGTCACGGCCAGGGAGTCTCAACATATCAATAGCGGGTGTTGATCGGGATGGATTTCGAGATGAAGGAAGCCTTTGCTCTGATGATGCTGGCAATTGCAGTCAGCACTCCGGCTGCCGCCAGGTGCTGTTCACTTGGCGGGTCCGGATCTTACGATTTTCTCGGAGACTCGGACATGTCGGTTAACATGGACAGCTATGATGAGTTCCTGCGCGACAATGTTGCACAGAGTACAGTCTCTGTCGGCACCACATCTGGGGCGATCATCGCACAGGCCAGCATAATGAGCCTGAACCTGAGCGGCATTGGCCGAATCGATCTGAGGCTTTCCGAAAATGGGACGCAGATTGAGGGAGCCGGAAATCTGACACAGGCAAATGAGACTAGCACGATAGAGGCAGCCGGACGCCTCATGAATAATACGATCAGCCTGAATGTCACAGATTCAAGGGGCGATGCATACTCATTCGGCCTGGTTGCAGAGGGCAGCACTGTCCTTGGCGACTACAGCCTGACCAAGCCAAACGGAAGCAAAACAAATGGAACTGCAGAGGGAACCTGGGCTGCTTGATGGAATGAGTCTGACGATTGAGCCTCAAGGTTGAGGCTCATTTCTCTGCAACAGAAGAGAGGAAAGGCTTCTGAATGCCGAATAAGAGCCTTTCACGTTTTTGTTCCTGGAGAGAACCTCTTCATGAGGCGCTTCATGTTCATCTTGCCTGCGCCGCCCCTCATTCCTTTTATCGCCTTTTGCATGGCCTGGTGCGATTTGAGAAGCTCGCGAACCAGGTCAGGAGAGGCGCCGCTCCCCCGCGATATGCGCTTGATGCGCGAGGCGGTGATTATCTTCGGGTCTTCGAGCTCAGATGAGGTCATGGAGTCCATCACCACCCGGTACTTGTCAAGGCGGTCTTTGGTCATCTGATATTCTTTATCCGACAGCTCCACTCCCAGGCCGCCGAGAGGCAGCATCTGCATGATCTGCTTGAGGGGTCCCAGCTTGTTCATGGCCTCCATCTGCTGGTACATATCCTTGAGCGTGAACTTGCCACGCATGAGCGATTCCATATCAACCTGCTCATCGGTCTGCACCTCCTGGGCCCTTTCGATGAGCGTTTTGATGTCACCCATGCCAAGCATTCTGGATATGAAGCGGTCAGCCTCGAACTTTTCGAGGTCTGCTGGCGTCTCGCCTACTCCGATGAATGCAA
>DAONDW010000311.1:0-1853 GCA_035402785.1 Methanothrix sp.
AACCCGAGTTTAGGCGTTGGCAACGCCTAGTGATAACCGCTACACTATCGGCGCGTTCGTGTCTTGCGAAGCATCCCCTACAATCACCTTCTAGTCTAAAAACATTGCGGGTAAAAATGCCCTGCATTTGGCCTTTGCAGGAAGTCTGCATACCCTTTATCTACCTTGAAGGCTGCTTTTTTAGTGGTGATATTCGCTTGCATGATGTCGTCATAGTAGGAGCAGGCCCAGCCGGGCTTACCGCAGCCATGTACTGCGCGAGAGGCGGAAGGAAGACCCTTGTTTTAGGAAATATCTATAGCTCGCAGCAGTCCATGGGCGGCCTCTATGAAAACTACCCCGGATTTCCAGATGGCATCCAGGGAATTGAACTCTCTGAGAGGATGCTTGCACAGGCTGTGAAATTTGGGGCTGAGAATCAGACAGAGATGGTGGAAAAGATTGTGCCATTGGGCGACTTCTTCCGCCTCAAGACTGAGAACTGGCAGTACGAGGCAAAGGCAGTCATCCTGGCCATGGGCGCAAGCCACCGCGCAATAGGCGTTCCTGGCGAAAAGGAGCTGACAGGAAAAGGCGTCTCCTATTGTGTCCATTGCGACGGAGCCCTTTTCCGCGGCAAGGCTGTCGCAGTGATAGGCTATGGCAACGGCGCAGCCCGCGCAGTCCTCTACCTGGCCAACATCGCCAGCAAGGTTCACCTGCTCTCCTCGCGAGAGAAGCTCGTGGCCGAATCGGTTTACCTGGAGCGCATCAAGAATCTGTCAAACTACACAGCCACCAATGGTGCAGAGATCTCAGAGATCACAGGAGACCAGTTCGTCTCAGGCGTGGAGTTCAAGGTGGGCAATACCCCCCGCTCCCTGAAGGTCGATGGCGTCTTCGTGGAAATGGGCATGAAGCCAAACACCGATCTGGCAGCAGCTCTCGGCCTGGAGATGACTCCTCAGGGATATGTCAGGGTCAACCGCCTCAATCAGGAGACGAGCATGCCTGGAGTCTTCGCAGCCGGAGATCTCACAGGAGGAAGGCTTCAGGTGGCGACAGCAGTCGGCACGGGCGCTTCCGCCGCCATCAGCGCTCTGCAGTATCTGGGATAAGGATATGAGCAAAGCAAGACTCGAAAGAGAGCTGGACCTGAAGCGTCCAGTTACCGTCTGGCGTTCACAGGATCTCATGGATGGCCGACCGGCTGAGGCCCTGACCATAATTTTACGCACCGTGGGATGCCGCTGGAACCGCTGCACAATGTGCGGCTATGCGTCTGAAGGTGCCCCGGCCACAGCAGAGGATCTGATGGCGCAGTTCGAGTGGTCCCTTGGCCGTTTGACGCCGGGGGTCTCGGAGTTTAAAATTTACACAAGCGGCAGCTTTTTGGACCCGGCGGAGATGCCTGTCGAGGCAAGAGATAAGATACTGAGGCGTCTGGAGGAGCTGGGCATCTCAAAGCTCGTCATCGAGACCCGCCCGGAGTATGTGACTGCTCAGACGGTTGAGGCCTGCCTCTCCCGCGTTCCCACCGAGTTTGCCATAGGCCTTGAGACTGCAAGCGACCTCATCAGAGACCAGGTCATCCGTAAGGGCTTCACCTTCCAGGACTTCGTCTCTGCTTCCGAGATGGTACACAGGCAGGGTGGCCGGGTCAAAGCCTACCTGCTGCTCAAGCCGCCTCTGTTGAGCGAAGGCCAGGCCATGCGAGACGCCATTTTCTCCGCCAGGGCAGCCCGAAGCCATGCAGATGTCATATCACTCAACCTCTGCAATGTGCAGCGAAATACGATGGTGGAACGCATGTGGGAGAGGGGCGAGTTCCGGCCTCCCTGGCTGTGGTCCGCCCTTGAGGTGCTAAAAAGCGT
>DAONDW010000312.1:0-1848 GCA_035402785.1 Methanothrix sp.
GCCGTCGCGGGTGTATGCAGTCTTCGTCCCATTTTCAGAACCTGGCGCAGGTGGCACAATCAGCAGCAAAAGAAATCCGATGAACAGAAACCAGAATATGATATCATTGCCCGATCTAACCATATTGCTCCTCCATTTTCCCCAGCCTCTCTTTTTGCATTCTCGGATATATTTTCTCCGCAGGTCGCCTCCTGTATGCTATGTACATGCATCGAAAGATATATATCTCGGCAATTGCCTATATACTCAAAGGCGAAAGTCGAATAGAGTTTCTCCTACCTCCTTTACCCTCTCGACTTTCCCCCCTCCTAATTTTCTGCTATTCCTGAACCCATTGCCCTCATAATCGATCTGTCGAAATATTTCCGCCGGAAAAAAGATCTTCAGAAGGCAAACTCGACAGCACCTCAAAGAATAAGGGCTAAAATACAGATAAAAAAGCGCGCGGGCTTACTCCAGGCCCGAAGACCGGAGTATGTGCCGTGCTCTATCCTTTCATTCCCTGATCAAATGCAGATCAAATGTATTGCTGAATCAGCCCTTCAGGCTCGCTTGCCTGTGCCCTCTCTTTGTGCAATATCTTAGTGGCGGCATTCTCAAAGTCACTCTGATAGACTGTGGTCCGCTCCTCGCGAATAGCATACATTCCTGCTTCCGTCGATAAGGCCTTCAGATCGGCACCGCTTGACCCATCAGCCAGGTCCGATATAACCTTCAGATTGACGCCCTCATCGAGGTTCATTCCAGATGTATGGATTTTGAGAATTGCCTCGCGGGCCTCTCTGCTTGGCAGGGGAATCTCAATGACCCTGTCAAACCGCCCTGGCCGCAGCAATGCCGGATCGAGCATGTCCAGCCGGTTGGTGGCTGCAACGAGCTTGACCTCGCCTCGCGCATCAAATCCGTCCATCTCAGCCAGAATTTGCATGAGAGTCCTCTGAACCTCGCGATCGCCACTTGTAGCCCCATCCATGCGCCGCGCGCCTATGGCATCAAGCTCATCGATGAAGATGATGGCAGGCGATTTGCTTTTGGCCAGCTCAAACAGCTCCCGCACAAGCCGCGCGCCCTCTCCTATGTATTTCTGAACGAACTCGGAGCCCACGACCCGCAGGAATGTGGCATCTGTGCTCTGAGCTACAGCCTTGGCTAAAATGGTCTTGCCTGTGCCTGGCGGGCCGTGCAAGAGAACTCCCTTCGGAGGCTCGATTCCCACAGCCGTGAAAAGATCGGGCCGCTTGAGGGGCAGCTCCACAATCTCCCGGATCTCAGAGATCTGTGTATCCAGGCCTCCGATCTGAGAGAATTGAACATCAGGAGCCTCCTCAATCTCCATGCCGAAGACAGCCGGGTCTTTTGGAGATGGAAGCACGCACATCACAGCAAAGGACTGCTGATTCAGGCCCACCTGCGCTCCGGGCTTGATCTCCTCCTCGATGAACTGAGATAGGTTTACGACAAACCTCGGACCGGTGCTGCTCTTGACGATGACCCTGTTCTCGTCCAGGACATCCACTATGGTGCCCACGATCATGGGACCGACGCGCAGGCGCTCCAGCTCGCTTCGGAGCTTGCGAGCCTCTCGCTCAAACTTGAGCTTCTGGTTCTCGATGAGCCGCTTTTCCCCTTCCACGCGGTCCTTCTGCTCTCGCAGCGCCAGATTGCGCTCTTCAAGCTGGCGCATGCGGTCCAGGATGTAGCGCGAGAAATCCGCGCCGGCCTGTGACTCATTCATGCCTTCTCCACTATCCATAATTACAAAGATTATTAAACTCCGACCCCTATAAAGGTTTCCGAAATGACCGAGAAGCAATGCGAGATTTGCGGCGCTGAGATCTCAGGAGCACC
>DAONDW010000313.1:0-1835 GCA_035402785.1 Methanothrix sp.
TAAAATGCCCTTATAGTTTGTGATGCATAAGGCCATACATGAGCCAAAACGGAAAGGTGGCTGCAAATTGAGATTGAATTGCATGCTTACCCGGTCAGGCCAGCTTGCCAGGTCCATCCAGATTTTGGACCCAGAAAGAAGACGATGAGAGGATAGGGTCATAGTAATAAAATAGCAAAAATACTAATATAAAAAATCCAATTAAATTCATTTCAGCTTTTCCTCGACCTCTGAAGGGCAGACGATGATCTGTACAGGTTTTATGATGATATTGGATGTAGCAACAGCGCTTCCTCCCTCTGCAGTATTCAGGGCACTGATGGAAATGCCATGAACATCGACATTGAGGTTATTTCCAAGCACCACTTGCGAGTCGGATCCTCCCCTCTGCGCTTTGCTCGATCTGTAATTCTCCACATTCATCTGGCTGGAGTTGAGCGCTTTATCAACTCGCGATTCAATATCCATTCCCGTGCGGTCTTCTGGCCCCTCGACCTGCCAGGCATTCTCCGGATCCGCATTCTGACCGGTGATGCTCACATCCAGGGAATTTACGAGATCTGCGTCATCCGGACCACTTTTTTGCACCTCGTCGCATAATATGTTTCTCTCTTTCACTGAATTGACCGCAGCCAGATCTGGTGTTTGATAGGATGAATTCGATAAAGAGAGCTGTATGGTCTGACTGCTGGGCGCTGCCTTTGGCATTATATCAGACCCGCTCAGACGCAGATCAGATATCCTCTGATTGGATACTGACTCTTTAAGCTGGCTTTGCAGATCCGGCAGACTTTGCGCCCCGGCAATGCATATGGCCGTCATGATAATTGACAGACAAATAAAGAGGGCCCCCGCCATCACACGGCGGGACATGCCCAGCTTTATATTCATTGGTTCTCCTGTGGGCCGTAAGACCCAATGCTTACTGCTGGTTGGTTACGATCTCTACATTGTTCTGGGCCAGAGTGGATGCGGAATTCCAGGCGAACGGGAAAGCACCCTGCAAAGAGAGACCAATTGCAGTTGCGCTCCGGCTTCCGACCTTTATCTGCTCCACATTGTATTTGGTGCAGCAGTCCTTGCACGGACAGGACGGATCCAAGGCCTGACAGCAAGCACATTCACCAGAGTCCTGATTCTTTTTGATCTTCAGGTTGTTCTGAGCGGTAACAGCCGCAAGGTTAGTGCCAAATGGGCCTGCACGCTGTACGGCTCCGCCTATGGCCAGTGCATGGTCATTTCCAACCTCTACAGAATCGAAGTTCGTATCTGCATCTGCTGGGAACTTGAAGGCACTGCCTCCGGTCTCAAATATGCCCTGTCCGAGAATGTCCACTCCGCCGGTACCTGCTAATGCACTCTGTGCCAGGGCCGGAACCGCAAATGCAGCCATAGCCATGGCCAGCACAAAGAATATTGCTACTCGTCTAATGCTCTCACCCCATAAATTCCTAGTGGTTGTAACTAGATAAGTATCAATTATATAAATACGTTTTGGTGTTTTTTATTGAGAATTATCTCAAATTATGGACTATTCTAATCAGAACATTTTACAGAGAATATGCGACAATAATAATAGCTAATCCACCTGCCGATACTGAAAAATTATAAATAGTTCGACGAGTGGCGGTGCAGATATTTGAAAACTACATATAACGCGGAAGATTTAAAATTCGCAAAACTTGAAAAGAATCATTGCAAAATTGGCAGAACTTGAAATGGATCGCATGAATATTATTTCAGCTTTTCTTCAACCTCTGAAGGACAGACGATGATCTGCACCGGCTCTATGATGATATTGGATGTGGCAATCGCATTGCCGCCTTTCATGGTGT
>DAONDW010000314.1:0-1804 GCA_035402785.1 Methanothrix sp.
CTCTGCGCCAATGCAACTGCTCTGATATAAAATCATGCAGGGTTGTGTTGATGGCTGGAACATATTTTTGTGAAGGTGCATAGCCATAAGTCAGTGAGTTCAGAACGAGACAAATCTCTATTAACATCCCCGTCATCCATGTGCACATGCTGGTTGGCGTAGTCAAACGTGGAAAGTACGGCGAGCGTCTGCTGGAGACCATCAAGACCAGGACCGACTTTGAGGTCGTCTCAGTCGAGGTTCCCCAGGTGCTGCCGGGCTTCATCGAGGATCCGGAGGAGTTCGTGAAGGATCTGAACCTGGACCCAAGGCTCTTTTCTGCGGATCTGCTCATCCTCTACACATTTCACCCGGATCTGACCCCTGAAATCGTGCGCATGGCCGGAGAGGCTGGAGTAAAGGCAGCCATAATTCCTGGGGGCATGGGCCGGGCAGGCTCAATTGGAGAGCTGGAGGCTATTTCAGAAAAGACGGGCATCCACATCGAGGTGGATGAGATCTGCTGCACTCTTGAGGAGTGCGGCGTTCCTGCAATCGACGAGTTCGCAAAGAAGCTTGGCCGCCCGGAGCTGAACGTGGAAACTAAGGACGGACGCATCAGCAAAGTCGAAGTTCTCCGCGGCTCTCCATGCGGTGCCACCTGGCATGCTGCACAGGGCGTGGTTGGAAAGACAGTGGACGAGGCTGCATCAATGACGGGCCTCTTCTGCCAGCAGTATCCCTGCCGGGCTGTTCGCGGCACACCGGGAGGCATCCACACATCCGGCGATCTTCACAAGGACGCAATGGAGAGGGCTTTGGGAATGCTAACCAACCTCAAGCTTCCAGAGCAGTCCAGGCCAATCAAGATCGAGCCGGGCAAAAAAGGTAGACGGACATGAGGGAAAAAGTGGTAGCGGCAACCGTCAGGGCTTTGGAGAGAGCCGAGACCACCCTGCCAGAATGGGTCCTGCACAGAATAAGAGACGCAGCAGCACGCGAGAGCAATCCGCTGGCAAGACATCACCTCCAGTTCATGCTGGAAAATGTGAAGATAGCGGGCGAAGACCGTCTGCCCCTCTGTCAGGACACGGGCCTTCCGATATTTCATGTGCAGGTGGGCCGCGAGCTGATTCTGGATTTCGACCTCTCTGAGGCCGTGGCTGAGGGAGTAAGGCTTGCAACCAGGAGCATTCCTCTGAGGCCAAATGCCGTGGACCCGCAGACGCGCAAAAATAGCGGAGACAACACCGGCCCTGGCATGCCCTGTATCATCTTGGATTATGTGGATGGCCGGACACTCAGGCTCACAGCCTTTCCAAAGGGCGCGGGCTCTGAGAACATGAGCCTTGTGGGGATGCTAAACCCTGCAGATGATCCATTCGATTTCATAGTCAGGACGGTGGCCGAGCGCGCTGCAAACGCCTGCCCTCCCCTTTTTCTAGGCATTGGCATGGGCGGCAGCTTCGATCTGGCTGCCCGCCTGGCCAAGCACGCACTTCTCAAAATGGATGGCAGAATTGAGGACGCTGAGGAGCAGGAACTCCTGCAGCGCATAAATGACCTCGGCATAGGACCGATGGGCCTTGGAGGAGACACAACTGCTCTGGGTCTACGAATCGAGAGGGCCTTTTGCCACACAGCTTCCCTGCCCGTTGCCATTAATTTTCAATGCTGGGCCAATCGCAGCGCCACCGAGGTGATACTGTGAGCGATACTCTGTGCAATTCTGTAAGCGATTCTGCGACCGATTCTGTGAGCGATGCAGGAAGAGAGCATCATCTCAGAACGCCCCTCTCTCTGCAGGACATTAAAAAGCTCAGGG
>DAONDW010000315.1:0-1782 GCA_035402785.1 Methanothrix sp.
AGCGGTGATGGGCGATATCGATGGTGACGCCTCTCTCGCGCTCTTCCTTCAGGCTATCCATGACCCAGGCGAACTCGAAGGTTGCCTTACCCTTGGATGCTGCTTCTTTCTTGTACTCATCAATGACGTGAGCGTCAACGGCTCCCGTCTCGTACATCAATCTGCCTACGGTGGTCGACTTTCCATGGTCGACGTGTCCAATGAATGCTAGATTGAGGTGTGGCTTTGTATCTGCCATAATTTATCTCCTCCAACAGGCACTATCCTTATTTTTCTGTATTTCTGCCTTTGCGTTTAATCTTTTCGAAGGCTGCGCTCAAACAACCTTCAGGTAATCGGAAGGCTTGGGCATTTCCGGTTTCAAGCCCTTTCTCGTTCTGATCTGCTTGACTACATCCATCAGCAGGTTGGCGGGCAATGGTTCAAAACCAGCGAACTCGGATGACCAGAGGGCCCTTCCCTCAGTCGCCGATCTTATCGCCCCGGAGAATCCGAACATCTGAGCCACAGGCATCTTGGACTTGAGTATTATCATATCGCCCTGGCTGTCCATGTTCAGGATGACGCCCCTTCTTCCCTGGATCTCAGACATGGCTCCACCCATTTGATCCTGAGGCACCTGTATATAGACATTCTGGAAGGGCTCGAGCAGGACCGGCTCAGCCATGAGAATTCCAGCCTGCACAGCCTGTCTGACCGCGGGAATGACCTGAGCGGGTCCGCGGTGCACAGCGTCCTCGTGCAGCTTGACATCCATGATCCTGGCTTTTATGCCCTGCACAGGCTCTCTGCAGATGGGGCCGTTCTTCAGCGCTTCCTCGAAACCCTCTAAGATGAGCTCCATGGTCTCTCTCAGGTACTGGATGCCTTTGGTCATGTTGAGCAGAACATTGGTTCCATAGTAACCGGCGATGTTTCTAGCCTCATCCTTGTCCATGCCCTTATCGATGAGGAGCTTTCTGCGCTCGATCTCCTCCATCTTCATGCTGATCTTGCCCTCTTTCAGGGCTTCGATCACGCCCGCTTCCAGAGGCGAGAACTCGATGTAGAAACGATTGTGGTGGTTGGGTGACTTCCCTTCTACCGGCCCGGCTCTGCCGCCTACGGACTCGCGATATACTACTATGGGCGGAGAGGTCTTGAGCTCCACGCCGCGATCGCGCTGCAATCTGGTCACAGTGACATCCAGGTGCAGCTCGCCCATTCCGGCCATAAGGTGCTCACCGGTCTCTTCGTTGATGGTAACCTGCAGAGTTGGGTCTTCTTTGGCGATCTGTCTTAAAACCTCAACTACCTTGGGCAGGTCGCGGGTGTTCTTGGCCTCGACGGCTACGGTCATAACCGGCTCGGATACGTGCTTGATCTGCTCGAAGGCCGTCATATCCGGTTCGGATGAGATGGTAGAGCCGACAATCGCATCTCTCAGGCCGGTCACTGCCGCGATGTTTCCGGCTGGAATCTCTTCTACCTCAACTCTCTCAGCGCCCATGACGATGCCCGTCTGCTGGATCCTGTTTGTGTTGGCAACGCCTGAGATATAAAGCTCCATGCCGCGGTGCAGGGTTCCTGAGAAGAGCCTTCCAGTGGCCACTTCGCCAGCATGTGGGTCGACCTTCACCTTATTGATCATGAAGGCTACAGGGCCCTTTGGATCGCAAGTGGCCATGGCTTTTCCGACGGGGCTCTCCCAATCGCCGTGCCAGATGACCTTAACTCTTTCCTTTTGGGCCTCGATGGGGCTGGGCAGGAATTTGACGACCATATCGTTTACGGCAACGTAGA
>DAONDW010000316.1:0-1755 GCA_035402785.1 Methanothrix sp.
TCCTCTTCCCAGATGGCCTTCATCTCTTTGGTGCCGTATCGAAATTCAATTGGGTGAATAGACATGGTGAACGGAATGGATGCAGGGGTTGATGGAGCTTTTGGTTCGTCATGCAAAATGATGTTTGCTTTCTTCTTTGCTCCCATCCTTTCCACATTCCTTCAATGTGGCTGAGATATTTCTGCAGTGGAAGCTTGCTTCTTGATGTAGAAAAAAATGTGAGACGCAGAGAGATCAGCTATATGCAATCGTGCTCGCGGCCACATAATCTCCCTCTCCCGTCGGACTCAACAGGAGCCCCATGGATTCATTGAATCGCCCTGGGAAGTGCAGCGCTATTATATTAGCAGCCTTCGCGAGCTGATATACTGCAAACAGGGCCATCTCCTGATCCTCCAGTTCATATTCTGAAGCCACACGCCCGACTATCAGCCTCTCATTTCCAATCGTCGCTGATGCCTTTGAGTCTGTTGCTGCCAGCACGCCCGCAGCATATGCATTTATCTCATCATCTGTGGCGGCTGACACGATGTTGACACACTGCAGGACAGCGAAAATCAGTACGATAGCAAGTAATCTCATGTTTTGTTTAATTGATCGTTATCATATTTAAATTATGATTGAGATCACTAACTCATTCAGTTGTCATGCTCACCAGTGCTTTTGCCAGAGCATTCATGGCCAGGTAGCATTTCAGGCTCCTGCTCGGATCCCATCCGATGCACTTGGCATGAAATAGCTCAGATCATGGGCTTTTTTTCGTCCTCACGGGTATCCATTGGGTCATGAGTGTTTTGCTGCAACGCCCTGCAGATTTGGTGACCCGCAAATCCATTCGGCCCAGGATCAAAGCACAGGCAGATAGCGAGGCCCAATATGCCGAGGGACTATCTGCTCTATCTTGAAGTTGCCAATTACATGCACGGCAGCCAGTCAACGCTGACTGCTCCGCAGGTGGAGTTGCCCCAGAGCTGTACGAATTTTTGAATGGAGAACACGCCAGTCAGATCTTCTATGGATCTTCCGTATTCGGCGTGGCGGGCCTTGAGCTGGCTTTCAGCCGCCGGGTCTCGCGAGAGCCAGCCGATATGAGCTACGCCTATCACATTGCTGTTTATATTGGATTCGAGAACGCCTGTGCAGCATGGAATATCAACAGGAATTCCAAAATATTGCTCATCACCCCATGCAGCGAAACCATATGATCTCGTCCTGATTTCAGTGGTCCTTTGCAGATGCTCTGCATGTGTGTACATCTCAGTCAGAACAGCCCCGATCCTGTAGTTCTGCACGCATAGCTTATCGAGCCACTTTTGATCGTAGACTCCTGTCTGATATGAAACTGGCATGTACTCAAACTCGGCCTCTTTGGTGAAATTGATATAGTCCATGTGATTTATCCCTGAAGGATACCTGCACTCCCAGATATAATTTACAATCCTGGATTGTTCATCACTGGTGACATTTGATCCAGCCGGATAGTAGTCATTCCTCAATTGTCTTTCAGCTTCCAGTTCAGCCCTTTCTGCAATGACATTGCCAGAGCCGGATTCCTTTTCCACCAGCTTGTCACCGGCATGGCCATATTGCGTGCAGACTATCAACTCCATATTCTTATAGCCAAGGCCGCTGACAGACGACTTTTCATACATGTAGTTGGCAGCATCTGCAAAACCGATAAACACCGCAGCTAATAATGCCAGGATCAAAAATCTCCTCGTTCAATTCCCTCCAAATCCGATGGAGATCAATTCA
>DAONDW010000317.1:0-1750 GCA_035402785.1 Methanothrix sp.
TTGCCAGTTGCAGCCTCGATTCGGGCAACACTGGTCTGTCACCCATACCTCATGACCTGAAAGGATATGGTGCTAATCAGATAACGCCGGAGAATTCGGGGGCTGAAGTCCTGACGAACAGGAGAAATGCCTTATCAAACAATTCTAGCCTCGCGGAGATTGTGACAGAAGACGTCATGCCAGCGCCTCCACGACCTAATATCATCATCATACTGGTTGATAACATGGGCTATATGGACCCAGGCTGCTACGGAGGAGGTGCCGTATTGGGCGCACCCACACCGAGGATCGACCAGATGGCCCAGGAGGGACTGAAGCTCACATCATTCTATTCCGAGACTCAGTGCACGCCCACCAGAGCTGCGATCATGACCGGAAGGCTGCCGATCAGGTCAGGCATGACACTGGCATCCGCAGCAGGCTCTCTTGCAGGCATGTCTCCGAATGAGACCACAATTGCAAAGGTCCTGTCTGATGCAGGCTACAAAACTGCGATGTTCGGCAAATGGCATCTCGGAGACATCGAAGAAAGCATGCCCCAGAATATGGGCTTTGACGAGTGGTTCGGAATACTGTATCATCTGAATACCTACAGCCTCAAAGACCGCATCGGCTACGATCCCAAATGGTCAAAGGGCCTGGATGAGAATTACGGACTGGTGGAGGCCAGGAAAGGAGAGAGCCTCAAGCTTGTGACGCCGCTGAACACAAGCAGTCTTGGAATCGTTGATGAGCAGTGCACAGACAGGGCAATTGCATATATCAATGCTCAGGCGAACTCAACCGAGCCGTTCTTCATATATCTCCCGCTGGCCCGCACTCACTTCCCAAGCGTTCCAAATGAATTGTTCGCAGGTGCCTCCAGCAGAGGCCCGTATGGAGATGGTGTAATGGAGACCGACTATCATGTAGGCCAGGTTCTTGATGCTCTCAAGGATACTGGAAAGGACAACAACACCATAGTGGTCTTCACAAGCGACAACGGTCCAACCCTCGACCAGTGGCCTGACTCAGGCTATTCACCATTCCGCGGAGGAATTGGAACAGTCTATGAGGGCGGAGTGCGCGTTCCCTGCATATTCAGATGGCCTGGTGTGATTGAGAAAGGAAGGGTCTCCAATGAAATCATGTGCTCGATGGACCTGTTCAATACCTTTGCGAATTTGGGCGAGGGAAAGATGCCTTCAGACAGGCCTATCGACGGCGTGGATCAGACGAATTTCCTTCTTGGAAACCAGGACAATTCCAGCAGAGAGTGGGTGGTCTGGTACACAGGAACAGACAGCGCCGCGACGACGCTTCCAGCAGCCATGCGATGGCACCAGTTCAAGATCATCAGAATGGGATACGACTCATTCCAGGGTCCTGAAAGCGACTACAGCCAGATTCCCGCAGTCTACAACATAGAAATGGATCCAGGCGAGGAGCATAACATCGCAGGCGAGCACGATTTCGTGATTGAAGCATTCCAGACGGTCTACAGACAGCTCGTGGCAAGCATGAAGCAATACCCGAACACGCCATCCAGGGCATATCCGATAGTAGGAGGCGCGAGCTGATCGAGATTTCAAATCGAGACATAAAGCAAGACCGAAATGGATTCATCGATTTCGAGTCTGAAGAAAAAGCAGCCGCATCCGGCTGCTTATCCTTTTTTCAGTCTCTTTTTTCTGCAAGCAAGACTGGAAAAAGACTGGAAGCGACTTTTGGCTAAAGGTTAATTAGCCTTGAAGAGATAACCATTTTCAAT
>DAONDW010000318.1:0-1750 GCA_035402785.1 Methanothrix sp.
TCATCAAGGCCGATCTGCCTCAACCAGGCATGATAATCATCTGCCCCATAAATGCCATGGGGATTTGAATAGCCCTTGAAATATCTGGACCATTTATCGCTTCTGATCACCTCCCCTGTCAATGTGAAGATATCATTGCCGGTGCCCCTGCCACTGCATTGGATGATCAATTTTCCTGCAGGCTTGAGGCTCTGTTTTATGCCCCTGAGCACTGCGATGTGGTCTTTGATCCAGTGCAGGCAAGCGAAGGAGACCACAAGATCGAATTCGCCGTGGTAGTCAAGGTTCTGGGCATCAGCTCTGTCGAAACTCAGGTTGGGAAATTGAGTTGATGGATACCTCTTCCTGGCGAAGTCTATCATCTCTGGGGAGCTGTCTATGCCCGTGACCCTGCCTTGTGGAACAAGAGCTGCTATTTTTGCTGTCACTTTGCCGTCACCACATCCAATATCCAGGATGCTCTCATCTCCCCTGAGCTTCAGACCGGATAAAACAGACTCAGCCGCACGCTCCTGGGCTGACGAATTTTTCTCGTAATCGCTTGGATCCCAATGGTACATAGAGCCACCAGCACATTATCACGAACTTCAAATGCAATCTGCAGCAAAAAATCATCGGTAAAGGCTAAAGTACATGCGGTATCCAACCCCAAGAAACACAGGGATTGGCCCTCGTTTTGGGCAACCAGAAAATGGTAATGCTCCCGTCGGGATTTGAACCCGAGTCGAAGGAGTGAGAGTCCTTCATGATTGGCCGAGCTACACTACAGGAGCGCGGAAGGGGGGTGGTTTTTCTATCATTTAAGGCTTTTGGCCCTGAAGGTAATATTCGCAGCAAGACTTCAGGCAGCATTCCTCATGCCTGGGACCCCTTGCCCGGCAGGTGAGTCTGCCGTGCTTGATCAGGTTTAGGTGCAGAGAAAGGTACTTCTCAGCCGGGACGATCTTCTCCAAAATCGACTGCGTCTTCTCGGGCCCGACCTTTTCGCCCACCAGCCCCAGCCTGCGCGCGAGGCGGTGGACATGCGTGTCTACTGGCAAGAATGGCATGCCAAATGCGAATAGGAGAACCACCGAAGCCGTCTTTGGACCGACGCCCGGCAGATCCAGCAGATATTGCATGGCCATCTCCTTTTTCATGTCAGCCAGAAAGGCGAGGGTTATAGCACCAGAGTCCCGCTTGATCTTGTCGAGCGCCTCTTTGATGCGCCGGGCCTTGATGTCTGCCAGGCCTCCAGAGCGAATGCTGTCCGCCACTGCTTCATCGGGCGCGGCGAGGACCGCCTCGTAGCTGGCAAAAGCACTCTTCAGGCTGGCGAAGGCCTTCAGGCTGTTGGTATCGCTGGTATTCTGAGACAATATGGTCATGACCAGGAGGTCCACCGGATCGGTTTCATCTGGCCGGGGAATGCCGTATTGTTCTTCTAAAAGCGAGATGCATGTCGCAGTCTTCTGCCGGTTCATTTGTCTTTAGCTTATTATTGCGTTTTTATGTATAGGTTTCCCATGGAAAGCTGAGCATTTTCGGCTGCACGACACAGAGTTCGAAAACTGTTGCAGTGTGCTGCATCAAAGCGGGGGCGCGTGGGCTTATGGATCCAGTATCTCTCTCTGTTCTTCTCTCATATTCAAAGCCGACTGGACTTTGTCTGATGGCAGATCCTGACATATCTGGCATATGAATGTTGGTTATCTAGCAAATGCAGCCGTTTCTCCAATAAATTTATCTTTCATCCCTGCGATGACATCAT
>DAONDW010000319.1:0-1711 GCA_035402785.1 Methanothrix sp.
AAGGCATCTCACGAAGCTGCCTGGTCGGCTGTGAAAGAACAGTACGAAAAGGACGACGAGACAGGTGAGTGGGTCAAGAGCGAGGAAATGACAGGAAAACGCTCGCGCCACGTCATTAGGCACCGCAAGAGCAGGCCAAGTGGTGCTTCCACGCTTGTAAAGGCACATGCATGATGTCTGCCATGCGCATAATCTGAGAAATGTTGATGAGATATTGAGCCGCAAACAGGTGCAAACGATTTCAAGAAAGGCTCCTCATCAGCAATCTCAAAAACAATAATAATAATTATCACGCACGCTTTTCTTAACAGATGATTTCGCGGCCAGCATAATCTTATATCAACAGAAGGATACACATATCTGGCTATTCAAGCGAGGTTAGAAGACATATGTCCAAGGATATCATGGAGAAAGGTGCAATTGTGCAGAGAGACAGAGAGACCTTTGCCATAGCACCACACATCGCGGGTGGCATAATTGATCCGGCGGGGCTGCGCAGGATTGCAGATGTGGCTGAGAAGTACAAAGCCAAAGTGCTCAAGATCACATCTGCTCAGAGAATCGCGATAGTAGGAATCGCCCCTGAGGACATAGATAACGCCTGGAAAGACCTGGGAATGAAGCCCGGAGCTGCGATCGGACTATGTGTTAGAAGCGTCAAGATCTGTCCGGGAACCACATTCTGCAAGCGCGGCCAGCAGGATTCCGTGGGCGTGGGCCTGAAGCTGGATGAGATCTATCACGGCATGGCGCTTCCCTGGAAGTTCAAGATCGGCGTGTCTGGATGCGCCAACTCCTGCGCGGAGCCTGCAGTAAAGGACATAGGCTTGATTGGAATGTCAAAAGGCTGGAGGCTTCTCGTTGGCGGCAGCAGCGGCGTCAAGCCGAGGCTTGGACAGATTCTGGCTGAGAACCTCTCAGATGAAGAGGTCCTGACACTCATCGACAAGATCATAAACTACTACAAGGACCATGCCAAAAAACAGCGTCTGGGCGAGTTCATAGATGAGATAGGATTTGAAAAATTCAAGCAGGATATCCTGGCATAATGCCTGAAGACGGATGGGGCCTCATCCCTCATCCGCCAAAGAGCTTTCTATTTTATATGCCATATCCATAGAACGGCCCGTAGTAGTAGGGGTTGCTGTATGGATATTGATTATTTGAGTATTGGTAGTTAGGATACTGGTAGTTGGGATACTGATAGTTAGGATACTGATCGAGCGCGGAAGGCCCTCCAGATACCTCGTCCCCATAAAGGAAATTGTAGGCCTCAGTCATCCAGATGGCCTGTTCATAGTATCCCGCTCCAGGACAGGTTCCATTGTAAAAGGAACGCAAATCGCAATAGCCGCCATCCTGGAAATAGCAGTAACCGCCATTTGGACAGCCGCCGTGATTTACACAATAGGCCTCCAATGCATTTCTCGCCTGACATGGTGCTGCTGAGCTGCCAAGTCCAGTGGCATGAACAGTCCCCGCCAGGATCAAAATGCAAAGGCCTGCCAGCATCCATGCCGCCTTAGCATTCATAATTATCAACCTGCAGTTATTGATATATATTCAATATATGAAAAACTATTGGTTGGCGGTGTAAATGAAAAACAAAAAAGGAACCCTGATCATTCAGGGCTCTTGACCTGTTTTTTCATCATCTGGTCAACATCACAACAGGGCCAATGACCTATACTGTGCTGTTGATTGTGGTGTT
>DAONDW010000320.1:0-1707 GCA_035402785.1 Methanothrix sp.
GGTATTCTGGACTCTCCTCATCAATTGCAGCCTTTACGTTCTGGTCTCACTGGTCTGTAAGCCAGGTTCTGACGAGGAAAAATCCGCTCTCTGTTTCGTGGACGCCTATCACGAAAATAAGACAGATCTGGCAGGCCAAAATCTTGCAGGCCAGAAGACTGAGGCGAGGCCTCAGGGCACAGTAGATGCGCTGGAAGAGACGCTGGCCCGCTACATCGGCGAGGCCACAGCCAAAAAACAGGTCGATGACTACCTGGAAAGCCTCGGCACAAATCGCAATGCAATTCAGTCCGCACAGCTTCACCAGCTCTGGGATCAGTTTGAGAAGACGCTCACAGGATCGGTTGGCCCTTCGGCTACCAAGATGATTGTGGAGGATCAGGTTCCCGTAAAGCCTGTGATGGAGGTGGCAAAGGAAACTCAGCCTGCCTACGACCTGGTGCGCGGAAGGATCTATGTCGCTCCTGAGATCGCCTACGAGGTTTTTACAGATCAGATCACCCACGGCGTGGAGGGACTGTGCATCACCCATTCGTCCCCTGAGGATGTGAGGCAACGCTGGGGATTCAAGGAAACGCCCATCATCAGGCTCACTGAGGAAAAGGGAAGCGATCGCTACATCTCTCAGAGAAATCTGCCCCTCTTGTTTATAACCATAAAGTCTTTTGTCGAATCGAGCAAAAAGAGCATTGTTCTCATAGACAGCATAGAGCAACTCATACGCGAGAACGAAGGAAAAACCCCATATAGAGAAGTTGTGGATTTCGTTTTTCAACTGGAATTGCTGGGGCATAAGACCCATCTGATACTGGCTGAAAGGCAGGAATTTGTCCATGCCAGTATGACCTCAGACATAACCGAGGTCAAAGAGCTGCTCTTCATACTCGGCCCCCTTTCTGCATATCTCCTGCGCATTTTCTCAGAGACCATGCTCTCCCAATTGGATGATGGCACGAGAAGAAAGGTGGTCATTCAGGCAAACGAGAGCATAGCCTCTGGCGAATTCTTTGAGGCAGCCAAAAGGCCGCTGTCAGATGATGACACCGCAGCATGTGAGCCTGAGATGGCGGATGCATTTTCCGCCAAATCATCCATTGACATCCAGCCTGATCTGGTGCTGACCCGCAAAAGCTTCTTTATGGCAGTGAGAAGGCTTGCCAGAATCATCAGGGAATTTCAGCCATCATTCAACCTTACATCGGCTGTGTCAGATCTCATGAAAAGCTATGGACGAAGCCCATACGAGGTTGAACTCATTCCCGGAACAACATACATCATCGCTGAGGAGAAGCCGCAAAAAAGCCTGATGCTTTATAGTGAGCTTGTGAGGCACGGCATGGACGGTCTGTGCCTGAGCCGCTATAACCCAGAGATGCTGGCGGAAAGGTATGGCGTGCCCATTGAGACTGTCGTATGGCTGACGCAGAAGAGCGACCCGGGATACATCAGGACTGTGGACCCAAGCAACTTCCCGCGCCTATCCAACATGATCTCCGACTTCCTGGAAAGAGCCAGTTATCCTCTGATTTTGCTTGAAGGAATGGGATACCTCATCACCCACAGCAACTATGAAACAGTTCTCCGCTTTGTCCAATCTCAAAGAGATGATATCGCCATAAAAAATGCGATAATGCTGGTTCACATCGATCCTCTGTCCCTCGATACGAAAGAGCTGCACCGCCTGGGAAGCGAGATGGAGAGCATCCC
>DAONDW010000321.1:0-1673 GCA_035402785.1 Methanothrix sp.
TGGGACTTGATGAGATAGTAATGCATGAGAGAGTTCGACAGAAAGATAAAAAGAAAGGCGGACAGAAAAGCAGAAAGAACGGTAGATCGAGCTGGACCTGCGGAATTCTCCCAGACAGGATGAAACACAGCACACGTGTCACAGATCTGGTGGTTATCGTCAGCTTTCTGCGAATTGGGCTTCACTCTGACCTCGATCTTCTCAAGGGCGCAGTCTGTGATAATATCAGACGTCTCTCAACATTTTCAGATGGCATCCTGATCTTTTATGGCAAATGCGGCAACTCCCTGATAGAACTGGAGCGCGAGCTGCCGGACCTTTCCTGTCCGCTATATTTCCTGGCAGACGGGCGGGGTGAGAGGGTCGATGATTGCATTTCAGTTGCTCTTGGCGGAAACGAAAACTACAGCGAAGTCCTTGCTAAAAACCAGAACGTAGCTATATTTCTGACACCCATGTGGGCCTCCAACTGGAAGACGATGGGCGAAGAAGATGCCGCACTCGGAAAGAGGCGCGATCTCATGGCCTGGCTGAGTGGATCAGGCATGACTCGCGTGGCAAAGATCGATACCGGCCTGCACTACGAGCCCGGCTTTGATGAAAAAGTCGATGCATTCGCGAGCCATTTCGGCCTGGAGAAAATCGATTTGCCTGGAGGGCACACTCTTGCAATGAACTGCTATCAGAATGCAAAGAGCAGTCTTCTGGCCGGGCACCTGTCTGCGCCTGAGCAGAATCAGCACGGACAAATTTGCAGCATTGTGGCAGAGAGTGGTCTGATGAAGTCCGCAATTGCCCTATGCCGCAGGGCCTGCAGAATGATCCTGGGGAACTGAAAATAGATTCGCCCGCGAGGGTGATGCCAGCAAAAGTGCGCACTGCAAAATCCTGGGCGAAGGTTGATTCGCATCTGCTAATTTTCTAGGGGACATGGAGGACGAATGCTGATTCATATGACCATAAGCCGAGATCTACATAAAAATCAGCCTTTTATATCGACAAACAATGCTTGTGTTTGGAGGAAATAAAAATGAACACGATAAAACTGGCAATGATCATCATGGCCATTGGCCTGATTGCATTCATGGGCACTGCAACAGCTATCCCACACGATTGGCTTTCACCAAATACCGTAGGAGTTATAAAGACTACGAGTGTGGCTCACAGCGATGTATTCAGCATGCACACTCCGGGCCACTGGTACATGCCGTACTACACATATGTCTATCCCTGGTGGAATGCAAACGTCTACCAGCCTCTCGGAAATATCTACTACTGGTATGCCTGGTGAGGCCATAAAAACGCGAAATGAGAATGGAATGAATCCCGCCTTCTCAGGCAATCGCTATCTTTTTTCATCCTTATCTTTTCAGCATAGCATCCGTTATGTGTAATTTTCAACCAGGACGTCTATCGTCCTTCTGCTCATCTGGCAGAGTCAAATCCACAACCTGGCCGACCTGCCACTGCTTGCTGTGGCTGGCCACTACCACGGCCCCCAGTCGGGGATCGTAGAAGGCCACAGCGGCAGCAGGCGAGCCGTGCAGCAGGTGCAGGGCCATGCCATAGCGCCAGATTGGGGCGCGGCCCTCCACTATGACGAGCGAGCCGCGGGGAATCTCAGGCAGTGGCGGGAGCGGCTCGGATGGGGTGATGGGCGAGGAGACGCCGAT
>DAONDW010000322.1:0-1664 GCA_035402785.1 Methanothrix sp.
GAAAAACCGCTTATTGGAAAGACCATCGGTGATTTATTCGATGAAATAGCCTCAGCCTATCCTGATAATGATGCACTTGTATCATTGCACCAGGGTCAGCGTTATACCTATCGTGAGCTGCAGAAGGTGCTCAATCGCGCCGCGAAGGGCTTCATAGCTTTGGGCCTTAAGAAGGGCGATCGCCTGGCAATCTGGGCCACAAATCTGGCAGAATGGATCATCACTCAGTTCGCAACTGCCAAAGTCGGCATCATAATGGTCAATATCAATCCAGCCTACCGAACGCATGAGCTGGAGTATGCCCTCCGCCAGTCAGAGGCACAGGCGCTTTTGCTCATGGACCGCTTTAAGACCTCAGACTATGTCAAAATGTTCTATGAGGTCTGCCCTGAGGCCAGATCTGCAAAGCCAGGCAAGATCCACTCTGAGAAGCTTCCGTTTTTAAGGACTGCTGTCCTGATTCGCGGAGAAAAGGAGCCCAGCATGTGGACCTGGGATGACGTTCTCAAAATGGGCGACGAGCTTCCAGATGAGATGCTCCGCGAGAGAGAGGAGAGCCTTGACTTCGATGATCCCATTAACATCCAGTACACCTCCGGCACCACAGGTTTTCCCAAAGGTGTGGTCCTCACCCACCATAATATCCTCAACAACGGCTACTTCATTGGCGAATGCATGAATTTCACAGAGAAGGACAGGCTGTGCATACCGGTCCCGTTCTACCACTGTTTCGGCATGGTGCTCTCCAATATGGCCTGCATGACACACGGCTCGACAATGGTCTTGCCAGCGGAGTATTTTGATCCTGTTTCCGTCATGGCTGCCATAGAAAAGGAGCGCTGCACTGCAGTGCATGGTGTTCCAACCATGTTCGTGGCAGAACTCGAACATCCAGATTTTCAAAAATATGACTTCTCGACTCTGCGCACAGGAATCATGGCAGGCTCTCCCTGTCCCATCGAATATATGAAAAAGGTTAGCACTCTCATGAACATGAAGGAAGTTGTGATCACCTACGGCCAGACCGAGGCCTCGCCTGGTATCACAATGTCCTCGACTGACGATTCAATGGAGCAGAGGGTTTCAACTGTAGGCAGGCCCATGCCGCACACTGAGATGAAGATCGTGGACCCGATGACAGGCAAGATGGTCCCGCGTGGCGAGACTGGCGAGATCTGCGCACGAGGCTATATGATCATGCGCTGCTACTACAACAATCCAGTTGCAACCGACCAGTGCGTAGACAAAGAGGGCTGGCTTCACACCGGCGACCTGGGCACATTGGACGATGAGGACTACTGCAAGATAACTGGCAGGCTCAAGGACATGGTCATCCGGGGAGGAGAGAACATCTATCCGCGCGAGATCGAGGAATTCCTCTACACTCATCCTGCGATCAGCGATGTGCAGGTCATAGGCGTACCTGATAAAAAGTATGGCGAGGAGATCATGGCCTGGATCAAGCTCAAGAAAGGAGCCACTGCGAACGCCGATGAAATCAAGGCATTCTGCAAAGGCAGAATTGCCCATTTCAAGATTCCGAAATATATCAAATTCGTTGACGATTTCCCAATGACTGTGAGCGGAAAAATCCAGAAATTCAAGATGAGAGAGCAGTCTATCAAAGAGCTGGGCCTGGAAGAGGCCGCCAAGATGAAGACAGC
>DAONDW010000323.1:0-1637 GCA_035402785.1 Methanothrix sp.
GATCTATGGGAGCAATTCCTGGGAGAGCTGAATCCGGATCTCCTTTCCCCTGAGAGCTCCATCTCCCTGCGGCATAACCTGAGGCCGGGAGATGTGGGATACATCACCTACTTGCATGGAATTCTTTACGCTCCGCAGCAGGGTTGGGACCACACCTTCGACTCATATGTGGCCATTCCCCTGGCAGAGTTTGCTAAAAGGATAGGCCTCAGAGAGCGGATCTGGATTTTGGAAAGAGCCGGCCATATTGTGGGATCTGTGGCCATCGTTGAATTCTCCCAGGAAGAAGCGCAATTGCGCTGGCTGCTCCTGCACCCCGATCTGAGGGGGCGGGGTCTGGGGCACAGGCTGGTTGAAGAGGCGATGGCCTTCGCCCGAGAGGCAGGATATTCCTCGATCTTCCTCTGGACGGTTGACAGCCTACCTGCAGCTGCCAGTCTCTATAAATCGGCTGGCTTCCTGGAGAAGGAAAAGGTGACTCACGAGCTTTGGGGAAGCCTGGTCACTGAGGTTAAGTATGAGCTGGCTCTGAAATAGGGCAACCGAACCATGACCCCACATTCCGCAGTTTCAGTTCATCCCGTAATTATTTTTGCATTCTTGTCCCAACAACAATAGGATTGTCTTCTGCGGTCCGCTCAGATTCACGCTGACTTTAATGATTTTGCCACTTTCGATAACAATCGCCTGAATTACGCCCATAAAGATCTCGAAGACCCATCTCATAGTCGGTCTTTGCGTTGGCTTATTGAGCTGATTGGGAACAGTTTTTCCTGTCTCCTTGAGTTTCTCTCTAAGTCTCCATTCGGCAAAGGAGTAAATGAGAAGACTGAGAACCATAATCATGCATAGTGATTCTATTCGTTCTTCCTTCTTGAGATAGACTTCGGAGACATGAAAGCATTTGTCTTTCAAGAATCGAAATCCGTGTTCAACCGTTTGCTGTCCTTTATAATATTTGAGCATAAGTTCCGGATCTAGATTGACATCATTACTGGCCAAAACAAACCGCCCAAATCTTTTGCTCTCTTCTGCTAGAACGTCTTCATTGATCTCGATTCTCCCTTCAATTTTGAAGCGCAGATTTATCGGCTCATTCTTCTTTGGCCGCCCTCGCCTCTTCTCAACTTTTTCTGTTACAGGTATTATCTGAATATCCTTCAGATCGTGATACGGGAGTTTGGAGGCCCAAATCTTGGCTTCATTTTCGGCATCTGGCACACAAGCGAACTTCTTGCCCATGAGTTTCTTGAGCTCTTTTTCAGCTTTAACTGTCTCCTTTTGAAGCATCCTCTCAAAGGTCTGCTCGTTCCTTGTTTTCATCTCTTCAGACCAAACAACTACAACTCGCTGAAGTATGCCGGCGTAATACAAATCAGTGACATGGAAAGCATATCTGGGATCTGTCGAAGGAGAAAAATCCAGATCCGCGTTGAGCAGCTTATCAATATCCCCGACCGTTGCGGGTACATGCGTGATCCACTTCGTATCCGTTCCAAGGAGAACGATATTGTTTTCTGTGTACATCGCGCTATCTGCGACCCAATAGGCTTTATCATCAAAATCGAGTGACTGCTGTGCCTTTTGAATCATGTAGATTATGCTGTTCTTGTCGGATTCGTTTCCGGAAAAAGCCT
>DAONDW010000324.1:0-1635 GCA_035402785.1 Methanothrix sp.
GTATTGACCAGTGGCCCGGGAATATCCTCCGGCGCGATTTTATAGGAAACGCTTGCAGTGCAGATCTCATGAGCCTTGAGTGTGCTCTGATTCAGGTCAATCCTGCCGAGATGATCATCCAAAAGAGCCAGATCGCTCAGGGCTTCGGTGCCATTATTTTCGAGATTGAATGTATAAATAACGGTATCACCAAGATAGGCAGACATCACATTGCAGCTCTTGGTCAGATTCAGCCCTGCATCGGACAGGGATGGCGCTGATATAAAGAATAATACCAGACAAAAACATGCAATTTTTATTAAATATGGACGGCTATTTTTCATGAACATCAGACTCCCAAAGCAACATGTCTATGCATCGTCACCACAATATATGGAAGAATGCTCATTGCAGAAAAACATTTCGGAAGAATTTATATAGTATCTGGAAAAAATTAATTTTCAGCATTATCGCATCCCAGGCCAATCGATGATATAGAATTCCTGAGTGTCAGCTCGAAATGACCACAAATGATGCTGCAATGGGATACAAGCATTGGTTACCGGATGATAGATGCGAACTGATCAGGGCATTAGCTTCCGGACAAATTCGCCAGGATCAGCTTTAAATACAAATACGATAGCTGGTAGTCAACCGGAAACCTGTTCACACAAACATGGCAGAAAATCCTGATGCAGAAGAAACGCGAAAATCAAATGCGGCTATCCTTTCAGTTATTTCTAATTCGATCCTTATAATCCTCAAGCTAGCTGTGGGCTCGGTTATCGGGTCGGTATCCGTTGTATCAGAAGCAATTCACTCGTCCGTTGATCTGCTTGCAGCCCTGATCGCTTTTTTCGCAGTCAAGACCTCAGGAAAGCCGGCTGATGAAGATCATCCTTTCGGCCATGGCAAATTGGAGAACATCTCAGGCACTATTGAGGCTCTTCTGATCTTCCTGGCTGCCGGCTGGATTCTCTATGAAGCTGCCGATAAGCTGAGAAACCCAAAGCCTCTGGATGAAGCCGGTCTTGGCGTCATTGTAATGCTTCTCTCGGTGCTCGTCAATTTATTCGTGTCCAGCAGACTTCGAAAAGTGGGAGAAGAGACGGACTCTGTGGCACTCAAAGCAGATGCGTGCCATCTGCATGCTGATGTCTATACATCCCTGGGAGTTCTTGGCGGCCTTTTCATCATTTTTTCCGGGGAACTCGCAATGCCAGGGATTAATCTGCAGTGGGTCGATCCAGCAGCAGCCATAATAGTAGCTGTGCTGATAATAAAGGCAGCCTATCATCTGGTTGTTGAATCCGCCAGGGATCTGGTGGATGTCGGCCTTCCAGCAGATGAGGTGGAAGAAGTAAAGAAGCACATAATGGCCTTCGCTCCAACCATCAGGGGATTTCACAAGCTTCGCACCAGAAAAGCTGGAGCAAGTCGTTTTGTGGAGTTTCATATCAGAGTAGATGCAGCCATGTCTGTGGATGAATCACACAGAATAACCGATATGATTGCCTGCTCAATCAGGGAGCACTATCCAAAGACCACAGTGACCATTCATATCGAGCCATGCAATTGTGCCCTGTCTAAGGAAGGATCATGCGGATGCCTGCTCTCTGAAGAGGCAAGACGGGCGCTGACGACCAAAGGAAAATA
>DAONDW010000325.1:0-1621 GCA_035402785.1 Methanothrix sp.
GTGAGCTTAAACTCACTCATGCCTCAACACCTCGGATCTCGCGCTGCAGTGCCATAATCTCCGAGTCCCCTGGCTCTATGATGGCCAAAGCGGCAACGGAGAAGGGTTTTCCGCAGGCAGATCCGAGGTCCTTGCCCATGCCCTGATAGCCGTAGACTGGAACATCCAGGGTCTCCAGCTGCATCCTCACGTCCGTTGGACAATCCACCGAATACACGATCAACTTCGCCTGTCCGCCAAGTCCCGCCTCAACGGTCCTGTTTGATCCCAGCAACACTTTTCCTGTTCTGATGGAACTTCTTAAAGCTCTATCTACGTTTATCATCGCTATTACCTCATCTCTTGCTTGCCACCAGGGTCACATCGCCAGTGCCTAACTGAATGGGCTGGCCCACGATGACGTTCTCCGTGACGCCACGCAGGTCGTCTACATCGCCGCGAATGGCCGCATCCAGTATGTGATTGACGGTGACCTCGAAGGCGGCTCTTGCGAGAACGCTCGCCTTTTCGCCTGATACACCATGCCTGCCGATCTGCTTGACTTCACCATCTACAGTCATGATGTCCGCCACAAGCATGATATGTCGCACATCGACAGATAGACCCTGTTCTCGGAGCGTGTCTGTAGCCTCATTGATTATGGCGTTTCGCGCCGCTTCGATGCCCAGCACCTCTCCGATCTCGTTTATATTGTTTGTCTTGATGCGAGTTGGGTCAACTCCATCAAACTGCATAACCTTTTTGAGCGAAGAGCCCTCAGTATAGAGGATATATTCGTCGCCCTCTTTCCTGATGACGACCCTCTTTATGCCTTCCACACCCTTGAGGGATATTCGCTTGATCTTTTCTACAAGCTGCAACAGCTCCCGATAGGATGACTCCTCTGGTGCCATCACCAGCATATTCTCTTTCTGGTCTACAGACAGCCCGGTCTCCTCCTTGAGCCTTGCAGAAACCTCCTCTGCTGTGATCTTCCTTTGCTCAAGAGCCGCAGGATTCAGCTCAATCAGGACAATCATCTCTGCGAGATCTGTGGCAATGGACCCCAGATGGAGAATGGAGGTGGACTCAATGGCCCACGCAACTTCCCTTGCCAGGTCTCGATCATGAGCATATTCCTGATTCAGCTTTATCGTCATCGTGGGAGTGGATGGAATCTTTCTCGCATCAACTATTTCGATCAGCCGCGGCAGACCTAATGTGACGTTGATCTCAGCCACGCCTGCATAGTGGAATGTACGCATGGTCATCTGCGTGCCTGGCTCGCCAATGGACTGAGCTGCGACCACGCCCACAGCTTCGCAGGGCTCTACTTTGGAATGCTGGTAGTCGGCTGACACCTCTGAGATGATCTCGTCCATCTGCTCAGTGCTGACCTGCGCTCCAGCAAGCCCGCTTTGCATGGCCTCTTTGATGCTCTGTGGAAGCTCAAGAGATGCAAGCCTCTCTGTGATCTCTTTTTCCGTGAGCATCATGCAGATTCCTCCTTTTCCGGTTTCCTGGAAAGAACGCCCTTGATTATACGTTTTACGTTATCTGTGCTCGCGTAGTCTCGCCGGGATGCATCCACGCCATCTTCTCCGTACTGGAACTGGACGATCATGCCCCTCGTCTCCTTGAC
>DAONDW010000326.1:0-1612 GCA_035402785.1 Methanothrix sp.
ATCATTCGAGCCAAAACCAGAGGCGATAGCACCAAAATAATCGCGCAGGATATGAAGTTGAGTCCTTCCTCTGTGAAACGTGTCTGGATGCACTGGACGAAAACCAAGATGCCGCTAAACATTAAGAAATTTGGACGAAAGAAAAAGACTCTGGATGAAGAGTCAGTTAATCTGGTGCTTGAGGTCAACAAAGAGCAAAATTTGGGCGCACGAAGGCTTGAAAAGATCCTAGAATTCCAGCACGGAGTTCATATCCCTCACAATGCCATCCATAAGGTTCTGCTGCATCATGGTCTAGCCAAAGCAAATCGCAACAAATCAAAGCGCAGAAAACCCTGGATCAGGTACGAACGCAAGCACAGCCTGTCCATGGTGCATCTGGATTGGCATACAAGTATTCACGATGGTAAAAAGGTGTACGTATGCGCAGTCCTTGATGACAGTTCGCGGCGTATTCTCGCAGGCGGAGAGTTCAATGCCGAAACAACAGATAACGCTTTGCAGCTTCTCAAAGAAGCTATGGATAGATTTGGCTGGCTGACAAATATTGGGCAGGTTTTGACCGATAGGGGGACGCAATTTTATGCCAACAAGCGAGACAAGAATGGCGATGCAGATAGCAGATTTGAAGATTTTCTATGTGAGAATAAAATCAAACACATCAAAGCTCGTGTCAAGCATCCTCAGACCAATGGAAAACTGGAAAAATGGAACGACACTTATGAACTCAACAGGTTTAGGTTCGATAATTTTGACAATTTCATGAATTGGTATAATACAGTTAGATTTCATGAGTCCCTTGATACAAAATGGTATCTACAGACGCCAGATATCGCATTCTGGTCAAGGCTGCCGGAAGGATGCAAATTGGGAATGTTCCTGAATCGGATGGAGACTGAATTAAATGGTTGATAAAGAATGTAATTTCCGGGCCGGCGTATATAAAGTCCAAACATTCGGGACTACACAATATCGCTTTCCACGGATTCATCGCCTCTGGCAAAGGAGCCAAATACTGCAATCTTCTTCACATAGGGATGAAGCAATGGCACTATCTTCTCTCTCAGATCAGCAAAACGGTCCATAAAACCTCAGATACTCTATCAAAGGAGACTATTATAAGTCCTTCGATAATTTGGCCATCATGGATTCAATCACGTTGAGCGCATTTCGGACATGGATCCCACCAATTACAGTCAGCATCACTGCCACTGCCTGGCCCGCCTGCGGCTTCCGGCTGTGAGCAGGCCACGACTGAAGCCATCCCGGCGCGGGTCGGATTCGCAGGGCTGCTGTGAGAGAGGCGCGCCGGACGGGGGCGGCGGCAGCCCGCACGGCCAGGAGAAAAGCGGGCGGCTTCCTGCAACCTGGTGGTGGTGAGCTGGATTGCTGATTGCAGGATTATTATTAGTTGGAAAATATTCTACAGTCGGGCCAGAGCTTTTTGAGATTCATGCTGCAATTCACCTGTGACTATCTGCTCCCTCTGCAGGCAGCGTCATATCGACCACCTGGCCCGCCTGCCACTCCGGCTACGGCTAGCTATTACCCATTGATGCGGGTCGTAGAAGGCCACCGTTGCGGCGGGCAAGCTGTTCGGCAGGTGCAAAGC
>DAONDW010000327.1:0-1564 GCA_035402785.1 Methanothrix sp.
TTCTGCAGCGAAGGCAGGCTCTCGCTGGCCATGAGAAAACCAATGGCCCTTTCAGTCAGTGGATATCTATGCACCAGCGCCTTGAATCTTTTTCCGTGATTGGGCTCAAGCAGATGCGCCAGCTCATGAACGATGACATAATCCTCCACCCATTGCGGCAGATGTGCAAGCCTGCTGCTTATGCGAATTGTCCGGGCGACGCAGTTGCAGGAACCGCGCCTGCGTTCCTGGTTGGTGGAGTACTGAATGCTGTTCCAGGCCAAATCCCCCTGAAAATATTTCCTGTTCAAAAAGCAGGCACGTTCATGCAGATGTGTGTCATCTTTTGGATAGATCCTCTTTTCCAGTCGAGATCGCAGGTTTTCGATATGTCCGGCCAGAGCAGCATCTGAGAGAGATGCAGGTGCCAGCACTTCCATCTTTCCGCCCACCATCCTGGCCTGCACTGTTTTTCTGCGGCGCGCAGATCTCTTAACCACAACCTCCATAGCTTGCGTCTCCCCTTTTTTGCCTTTCAATTGCACTCTTTGGCTCAGAGATATTAATAACTTTCTTTAGAATGTTCTTCCTGTCTGGCTATTATCATGTTGTGCCTGCAGTGCCTGAGCCGCCTGAGCTGGCTTGATGCCGCAGATCTTGCGGCCTGTCCCATAATTGCCGATGAGGCCAGGACATCAACGAAGATCATTCAGATCCTTAGATTTTTCCTGGAATAGAGGTCCTCTGCCACCATTGTGAGGCGGTCTCCTTTGACCTCTCCTCCATAGTCAGGCAGAACTGCTATGCTCTTGTTCTGATAGCGCTTCATCAGATCTTCGATATAGGCACTCTGAGAGGCTTTCTTCTCCTGGCAGAAGCGGCAGTTGCAGTCTCTGATCACATGATTGATGACTATTGAAGAGACGAAAACCCCATGAGACTCCACAGTTTCGATCAGCCGTCTGCTCTCTTCCACAGCAGCCTTTTCCGGGATGGTGACAACTGTGATGCTGGCTGTTTCCGGGTCCAGGAGGGCGCTTCTCATTGTCTCTGCCTTCTGGCGCATGGCTCTGACCTCTGAGAGTATGCGCTCTCCAAATCCCGGCTCCAGAAGGTCCAGGACGCCCATCCATCGGTTCTTCATGCCAAGAACCCTGGTGATGAAGCCAGTGGTGATGGAAGGAAGCTGCAATAGAGGCAGAACCATCGCTGTGGGTGCCGAATCTATGACCACATAATCATACTGTTTTCCGACATAAACATCGTTCAATTTGTCCATGAAGATGAGCTCAGACACGCCAGGCATCTTGCCGAAGTCCTCAGGCTTGATCTCCACCTCGAAAAGGCCGAAGAGGGCTGTGAAGATGCTTTTGTATCTGCGAAAGAAGTTCTTCGCCTCCTCAGTCAGGTCCGGCTCATAGGCATGGAGATGGTCGCGGATTTTCTTTGGCTGGCTTCCTAAATCGGTATCAAAGATATCGGACAGGGAATGAGCCGGGTCCATCGAAAAGACCAGGGTCTCTTTGCCCTGGCGGCTGGTCCAGATTCCGGACGCTGCAGAGCAGACGCTCTTTCCCACGCCTCC
>DAONDW010000328.1:0-1544 GCA_035402785.1 Methanothrix sp.
TCTTTACCACAGCCTCTGCGTGCCCCTTCACAGATACCTTTCTCCAGATATGGGCTATTTGCCCCTGTTGATCTACGAGAAAGGTAGACCTGACAACGCCGTAGCTCTCCCGCCCGTACATTTTTTTCAAAGACCAGGCTGCATAAGCCTCAGTCACCAGATGATCTGCGTCGCTTGCAAGCGCAATTCCCAGGCCATGCTTTTCTCTAAACCTTCTGTGGCTTGCAGGCGAATCCCTGCTGATGCCCAGGACTTCAGCGCCCATCTCCCGCAGAAGAGGCAGAGCGGCTGTGAAGTCCACAGCCTCGCGAGTGCAGCCGCTTGTGTTGTCCTTCGGGTAGAAATAGAGAACCAGCCATTTGCCCAAATAGTCCTTCAAACAGATCTCCTGCTCATCTGCACCGGGAAGACAGAACAATGGAGCAGCATCTCCAACATCGACCATAAAACCTCAAACCTCCTGTCGCAATACATATCCAAAATGCGATCCAAAAATAAGAGTTTTTTGAGTGATCAGCAGACTCGCGTCATTGGCCATGCCATTGGCCCGGGACAGAAACATTAGAAAATGGGCAACCTTTATACGGGATAATTGGTATAATGCCAATCTCTTATCGAATCATCCTGGAGAATTGAAGGTAAACATGGCTGAAACAGAAGTCGGCGCGGAGCTGGATGAGATAGATCGAGCGATCCTCGGTTATCTTCGAGAGAACGCACGTATAAGCATGCAGGAAATATCCAGAAAGACCGGCGTCTCTGACGCGACCATACAGTTCAGGCTCAGGCGCTTGAAGGCCAGAGGAATCATAAAGCGATTCACCATTGCAGTCAATCCGGAAGCCACCGGCTATGCAGTGACTGCAATCATCCTCGTGCAAACCGATGGAGAAAGACATGACCGGGCGCTGGCTGATCTCGCAGAGATACCTGAGATCTCTGAGGTCTATGGAATACTCGGCGAATACGACCTGTTTCTCAAGGTCTGGTCCAGGGACCTGGAACAGCTCAATGCCATCATAAATGATCGCATAAGATCCCTTGAGGGAATTGAAGACATCCATGAAATCGTAGTGGCAAATCGGGCAAAGGAGGAAATGCCACCCATCTGGTGATGGAAATGGCAGAGAGGTGGAAATGGCAGATTTCAAGGGAATAAAAGAAAAAACAAAGAATCCAGGTCCTATAAGGGCAAATGGCATAAATTATGGCTCATCTTCAGGAAATAATGATAAGAAAATTATCAAGAAAAATAAAGATGCCCGCTCCGAAATTCTCTACCTGGAAACCCCTCTGATGCCACATACATCTGAAAAGATGCCGGAAAAGCCGAAGATCACTATAATCGATTATAATGACCAGCATTATCATGAAGCAGAGGCAAAAGATGTTGAAGAATGCTTCAGGTTCAAAAATCAGCCTACAGTGACATGGATAAACATCGATGGTCTGCATCAGATGGCCGCGCTGGAAAAGCTGGGCGCATGTTATGGAATCCATCCTCTGGTATTGGAAGACATCCTCACAGATCAGCGCCCGAAGAT
>DAONDW010000329.1:0-1535 GCA_035402785.1 Methanothrix sp.
TCGGAAGATGCCTCTTCTGTCGTTGGGCATGTATCTTTAGACATATCTGATGCCGGTAATCCTGCTGCCGTAAATGGTTACATTGCTATCGATGATTCAAATTACACTGGAATTTATCGTCTGCAATTGGAGGAATGCTCTGGACGGGGTCCCAGGGCAGGGTTGGCAGGAAACGGAAGGCAGGCAGGTCCAGCAAGCTATTAATATTAAAAATGTGGAACGGATCTTGGAGAGGTTTTCTATGTGCAAATTCGCTTTTATGGCCTTTGCAGCCGTTCTCATCCTGGCTGGCTCTGGCCTTGCCAGCGATGTCGCGCCTCATGCTGGCAGCCTGAATCGAATCACGCCTACCGATGATGGAACGATCCAATTGAGAAATCTTGGAAATGATATGGTCCTGTTTTCAGATATCGATGATCAGGGCAGTCGCCTTGGTGAATCTGATTATGCATACCATGAGACAAATAGGTCAATTGGCTATCTCTTCTTTGATCTTGGCAATCTCACGCCTGTATCTGACCAGAACCTGGTCATGCTCAAGTTCTATGCGGACAACGCCACTGAGATCAACAGTGATCTGATAATCACCACCGGACGGGTACTATCTATCCAGGATGGGCTCTCTAGCTCCGGATTGATCTCCTTTGCAGACGATGACAGTGATGTGACCACTGGCTCGGGATTTGCTCTATTCAATCTGACTGAAGTTATCAGGACCATGCAGCAGCAGAATCAGACCCGCATGGGCATCTTCTTTGCAGGAGATGGCGTGACCATGGGAACCCTGGAGAGCGGTCGGCCTGCAGAGATCATAGTTCTGTAATGCCAGAGCTTGACCTGTCATTCATATCATCTGCTCAAAGGGGTTCAGCACACTCGCAATTGGCGCTTTATTCCAGATAGGCACACTCTGCAGGTGAGGCTGCCAGTTGCAGTCGTTTCTCTTTTGTAGTAACTCTTAAATAATTAGTATTACTAAATGTGACATATGAAATTGAATTGCTCACCAACATTGGCTATGTCAATCCTCATGGCCCTGATTTTTGCCTCAGCCTGTGCCACAGCAGCGCCGTTCAAGATCGTCTGCACAACCAGCGTGCTCATGGACCCTGCGACATACATCGGCGGCGACAGAGTTGAGGCCATTTCAATTGCCGATCCAACCCTCTGCCCTCATCTCCAGTCCGACATAATCCCTAGCAGAATCCAGCTCAATATGGACTTCATCAAGGACGCAGACCTGTTTATGGCCTACAACGACAGCAATGACCAGAAGTATAACATACCTGCCGTGAATGATTTTATGAAGGCCAACAACTACGGAGAGGTCTCCTGGAACACAACATCCAATCCATCGCGAGGATGGAACACTCCCGAAAACGCCCGTCTCCTTGCTGGCGAAGTCGCGGGCTGGCTTGAGAAATTCGATCCGGAGAACAAGAGCTACTATGAGGAGCGCTACGGAGACTATTCAAAGACATTTGATGCAGTCGAGCCTAACGATGCCGAGAAGAAAAAGCTCAACCAGACCCAGG
>DAONDW010000330.1:0-1531 GCA_035402785.1 Methanothrix sp.
AAATTCAGGGACTATCTGGATCTGTCTCTGCCCATCTCCGAGATCAGCCCTCACAG
Source organism: Methanothrix sp. (assembly GCA_035402785.1). Lineage (GTDB taxonomy): Archaea > Halobacteriota > Methanosarcinia > Methanotrichales > Methanotrichaceae > Methanothrix. The sequence continues at coordinate 57 of DAONDW010000330.1, forward strand.
GCTCCTGGCTATGCTGCGGGGAGAGCGGGAGGGCGTTTTGAGCCTGCATCTCGCCCCGGAAGAGGAAGATGGCCTGTCAATTATGGAAGAGGTTTTCGTCAAGGGAGATGGTCCGGCCAGCCAGCAGGTGAGGCGGGCTCTCGAAGATAGCTATCGCAGGCTTCTCTCACCGTCCATGGAAAACGAGACCCTGGCCTCAGCTCGCTCCCATGCAGAGGGGCTGGCCATTGATGTCTTTGCACAGAATCTGCGCTCGGTTCTGCTGGATCCGCCGCTTGGGCATAAGCGGGTTTTGGCTGTGGACCCGGGCTTTCGGACCGGCTGCAAGCTGGTCGTGCTCGACAGCCTCGGACGGCTGCAGAAAAGCGCAGTGATCTATCCCCATGACACTGCCAGGAGGAGAGAAGAAGCAGAGGCCCGCGTGCGTGAGATCTGCCGGGAGAATGCAATTGAGGTCATTGCTGTGGGAAACGGCACGGCTGGCAGAGAGACCGAGGCATTCTTGAGCGGGCTCAGGATGCCTGTGCCTGTGATAATGGTCAATGAATCCGGGGCCTCGGTATATTCCACATCCGAGGTCGCTCGCCAGGAATTTCCGGAGCACGATGCAACTGTGCGTGGTGCAGTCTCCATCGGACGGAGGCTCATGGATCCCCTGGCTGAGCTGGTCAAGATCGAGCCGCGAGCCATAGGTGTGGGCCAGTATCAGCATGATGTTGATCAGTCGGCTTTGAAGCGGGCTCTTGATGATGTCGTCATGTCATGCGTGAATCTTGTGGGCGTTGACCTCAATGCTGCCAGCAGAGAGCTTCTGGCATATGTCTCTGGCCTCGGGCCTCGTCTCGCAGAAGCTCTTGTCCGCTACAGAAATGAGAACGGAATATTTCGCTCCAGAAAGGATCTGCTCAGGGTGCCACGCCTGGGACCCAGGGCTTTTGAGCAGGCTGCAGGCTTTCTACGCATCAGCGATGGAGAAAATCCGCTGGACGGCACAGCAGTGCATCCTGAGAGCTATTCCATTGTAGAAAAAATGGCAAAGGACCTGGGTGTGACAGTCAGAGAGCTGATGAGAAACGAGAGCCTGCTGAGGAGAATTGACCCGAAGAGGTATCAAAGCGAAAAGGCAGGAGAGGCCACAGTTCAGGATATCATCGAAGAGCTGTCCCGTCCCGGGCGCGATCCGCGAAAGGCGTTCGAGGCTTTCTCTTATGCACCTGGAATTGAGAAGATTGAGGATCTCAAGCCAGGCATGAAGCTGCCTGGAGTTGTGACCAATGTCACAGCCTTCGGGGCATTTGTGGATGTGGGAGTGCATCAGGACGGGCTCGTGCATATCAGCGAGCTTTGCGACGGCTTCGTGAGAGATCCAACTGCTGTGGTCAGGCCCAGGCAGAGGGTGACTGTGCGGGTGCTGGATGTGGATTTGGAGAGAAAGAGGATATCACTGTCGATGAAAACGGCAGTCTGAGCGGATT
>DAONDW010000331.1:0-1526 GCA_035402785.1 Methanothrix sp.
TCAGCGCATGAAGGCATTTACCCTTTTAGCTCCCTTCAGAAGGTGGTCGAACACAGCCATCCCCCAGATCATGGATTCCTCATCATCGCAGATTATGAGGTTGTCGGAGTCATAGCTTCCGTCGAGCCTGTGCAGGCCCAAAAAGAAGTTTTTATCAGTTATGACAAGTGATAATTTTGCATCGTCATTGGCATAGATTTCAACGGTTTTGCATTTTGATACCTCGTCGAAGAGGCCGAAGAAATCTTTTTTCAGGGAATTTAAAACCTCGCCAGATAGGATTGCTTTGATCCGGGCTCCGTCTTTTGCAGCCGCAAGGGCCGCAGCAAGCTGCTCAGGGACTATGGTTGAGATCACTGCGCAGATTTTCCTGGAGCTTTTGAGCCGGTCGCTCAGGAACTCTTTTTTGTGATAGGGCTTCATTTTATTGGCAGGCATGCTGTCACGGCAGCGCAGCACCAGGCCGATCATCGCCAGGTGGCTGGTTGGAATGCCGCCAATCTCGTGGTCTATGATGAAATCCCTGTGTCTGTTGAGGCTGCCGAGCATTTCATCGAAGCTGTCAATGTATTGGATGTAGACCCTGCCCATATTTGTGAGCCTGTAGCCGCGAGAGGTCTTGAAGATCAGCCTCTCAAAAACCATGTCTCTGATGACGTGGCTGATCGATGACTGATGCAGGCGAAGCTTCTTGCTCATCGTCAGACTGCTCAGCTCATCGCCCTCTATCAGGCAGTGCAGCACCTTGTTTCTGAGGGACTGCTGCCTGGCGGGAGACTCGGTCCTGCGGGGGTCCTGGTCCTTTCGTCCTCTGTGAATATCATGAGGCTCATGTGGCTCATTTGCCCTGGCCTCTCTTTCGTCTTTCGCAGGCGAGAAGTCCCGGAGACTGTCGTCTGCATCTCTCCCGTACTCATCCAGTGTGCCTTCAGCCATGCCCTGCAGTCCTCCCGTGGCTTTGTTCATGTCATGTGGCCAGCATCCTGCAGCATTACTTTAGACTAATTCTTTTAGTGAAATCAGACAGGTCGATGGCCTGGCGAATTCCAGCCCATGCCACCAGTCCAAATGAAGATATTATTTTATGCTAATTATTCTTTAGCTTGTTTGACCAGATCATATTTGCCCGCTGAGAGCAAATTCCAATTCTCAAATACGTATTTATGCTTTTCTTTTTAATTTTTTGAAAAAGATTCAGAATATGCAACTGGCAGCTATGGTTCTATGGATATGGTATTTGCGCGACGATCTCTTTTGCTGGCCTGCTGGTGCATGTGGCAGTTGCCGCAGCAACAGCCGGGGCAAATCCAGGTTCATAATAATATATGTGCAAATTTATAGCAAAAATCTCGCGCATGATTTGCGAGCGATTTCTACTCAATGGCTAACTGGCTCAGGAAGACGGAGAAATGCCCATTATTTGGCCAGGCTGTTTTTAAATTATACATTTGTATTTGTTTTGCAAGTGCAATATTGAATCTTGCTGCAAAAGATGGCCATCTGGAACAGGAAGCGACTTAATATCC
>DAONDW010000332.1:0-1506 GCA_035402785.1 Methanothrix sp.
AGAAGGTCTGGGAGGTTTTAAGGCTTCTTGATATCGAGAAGCTGGCCATGAGCAATTTCTCTGAATTGTCTGGCGGCCAGCAGCAGAAGGTTCTGATAGCAAGGGCACTGGTCCAGGAGGCTGAGGTGATGCTCCTGGACGAGCCAACGAGCAACCTCGACATCTGGCATCAACTGGATGTCATGAATATAATCAGAGATGTTGTGAAAAAAAAGGAAATCACCGCAGTCATGGCTCTTCATGACCTCAACCTCGCCTCCTACTATTCTGACCGCATAATCATGATGAAGAAGGGCAAAATAGTTGCTGCCGGGGATCCGCAGTCTGTGATCACAGAGGAGAACATCGCCTCAGTCTATCGGGTTGAGGCTGCCATCCGCAGTATGTCCGACAGGCCTGTGATAATGCCTCTGCGGCAGATCAGAGGAGCAAGGGCCTGAGTACAGTGGCTGAGTCCAGTGGCATTGGGGGAAAGGGCGCAGCAACCCAGTAGCTTTTTTTTGGCCATCCGGCTATGCATCCATTCGTCAGATTTTTATACTTTGTCCATTTATTTTGTCTTAACTCAATATAAATTTACAAGATGGATTTTCGAGGTGGATTAGATGAAAGGATTTCTTACCAGGATGGCAGCCATGCTTGCCACATCCATCGTCCTCCCCTGCAATGGGGCCCTGTTCCGGCCAGAGAAGGAGCGCCTGGCGATTCTGCTCGTGGTTTTCGGCACAAGCTATCCGGAGGCTCAGGCTGCCTATGAGAATTTAAGGCGAATCTATGAAATGAAATTTCCTGATGCCAGGGTTGAGATTGCCTTTACATCTAGCTACGTCAGGCGCAAGATCCGGGAAAGAGATGGCATCTGCATTGACAATCCGCTGACTGCTCTTGCACGCCTCAATGATGAGGGCTATGTCAATGCATGTGTTCAATCTCTGCATGTCATCGCTGGTGAGGAATTTCATGACATGGCAAATATCGTAGAAAGCATCAGCAAAATCCGCGGCAAATTCGGTTTTATTAACCTCGTCATCGGCGCACCACTTCTCATGAACCTCGATGACTATCGCAGTGTTTCCTCCGCACTGGCTTCTCAATTTGACCAGTTCACTGATGAGGCGCAATTTATGAATCAGACTGGCTCAGGAAGTGGCTCTGTAGATGCCAGTGAGACTGCAATAGTCTTCATGGGGCATGGCACTGAGCATCCAGCAAACAGCGCCTATTCCCAGATGGCAAGCGTGCTTGCAGCAGATCACAAAAATGTATTCCTCGGAACAGTCGAGGGCTATCCTGCCTTTGATGACGTTTTGAAGAGGCTCAGGGCTTCCGGAGCAAAGAAGGTCAGGCTGATGCCTTTCATGATAGTGGCTGGCGATCATGCCTTAAACGACCTAACTGGCAAGAAGAGCGATTCCTGGAAGAGCAGGCTGGAAGAGGAGGGTTTTGTTGTTGATTTCAATCTCAGGGGAATGGGCGAAAACGATGGCATCGCAGAGATCTTTGTCC